>JANJTH010000047.1 GCA_024711205.1 Planctomycetota bacterium
CGCCCCGGCCACGAGCAACGAGCCCGTCGCGCGCACGAGCGGCGCCGCGGCGAGGTCCGCGGGCGGCCGCGCGAGCAGGTCGGCCCCGGCACGCCCGAGCGCCGCGAGCGCCGGGTCCTCGACGAGGCGCCGCACGAGCCCGGCGTTGCGCCCGCTCGCGTGGACGCCCGGGACGGCCTCGCGCTCGACGAGCGTGACCCGGGCCCCGCGGCGCGCCAGCCACCAGGCCGTCGCGAGCCCCGCGACCCCCGCACCGACGACGACGACCCGCGGGCGCCCCACGCCCGCAGTCTACGCGCCGCGCCGCGGACGGGGCACCTGCGGTGCTGCGCGGTGGCGGAGACGAAGGAGGAGGAGGGAAGGAGGAGGAGGGAAGAGGGAATTGAAGAAGGAGGGCAAGGGCAAGGGCAAGGGCAAGGGCAAGGGCGGAGACGGAGTGACCGGGGGGGCGAGCGCCCCCTCGAGGATCGCGTCGGGCTGCTACGCCTCGACCCGGGCCTTGTCGCGCAGGAGCCGGCGCCGGTAGACCTGCCGCGCGGTCTCGGCCACGTCGCTCACGAACATGTAGTTGAACCCGGCGCCCACGACCGCGCCCGCGATCGGGATCGTCTGGAGCAGCTTCCGGCTGAACAGGAGCGAGACGATCCGCTTCACGGCCTCGCGCGAGGCGATCAGGCTCGCGAGCACGGCCGCCTTCTCGGCGCGCCGCTGCGGCTCGAGCCCGTCGAGCTCGTCGCGGAGCGCGTCGAGCTCGAGCAGCTCGCCGTAGCGGTCGCGCGTCCCGCCGCAGGCCAGCTCGAACACCTTGAAGGCGATCACGGCCTCGCCGGGCGTGGCGGGGTCCACCCCGTAGCAGGCCCCGAGCTGGCGCACGACGCGCAGCGACACGCCGAACAGGAGCGGGATGTCCGCCGCGAGGAGCGCGAGGCCCCCCGCGCCGCACCCGGCGCCCTCGAGCGAGGCGACGAGCGCGTGCTGCGAGGCGACGTCCTCGGCCACGCGGTCCAACAGGCGCAGGTCCTGCCGCGCCATGTCGGCGACGGAGTCGATCATCTCCGCGTGCTTGCGCGCCGCGCGCACGACGGCGCCCGTGTCGACGGTCCGGTCGCTGACGCTCGCGATCCCCTTGAGCGCGGCCTCGACCGCGTTGCCCGCCATCTCGAGCGCCGCGTCGGGCACGAGCCGCTCCGCCATGGCCTCGACGGGCTTGAACAGCCCGCGCGACACGCGGCCGAGCAGGCCCTCCTCGGCCGAGCGGAAGTAGGCCTCGACCTCGGCCTGGGCCTGCTGTTCATAGCTGCTGAGCGACATGGCGCGACTCCTGTCCCCGGACCGAGCGCGGAGCGGACTACGGGGGAGCATACCCCCGCCCCGCGGGGCCGTCCGCGGGGCCACGCCCGAGGGCCCGGCCGCGCGTCAGCCCCCGACGTCCGCCCCGGCCCGCGCGCGCGCCGCCGCGACGAGGCCAGCGAACAGGGGCGCGCCCGCCGCCTCGACGTCCTCGGGGTGCCACTGCACGCCGAGCAGGAACCGCCCCGCGTCGCCCGCCCCGGCGGCGGCCCCCTCGATCGCCTCGACCACGCCGTCCGGCGCGCGCCCCGAGACGACGAGGCCCGGGCCGACCTCGCGGTTCGCCTGGTGGTGCCGCGTGTTCACCTCGACCGGCCCCGGGCCGAGCAGCCGCGCGAGGAGCGAGCCGGGCGCGACGTCGATCGAGTGCGCGCCCTCGCGGTGCTCGAGCGCGCCCGGGACCTCGTCCGGAACGTCCTGGACCATGGTCCCGCCGAAGTGCAGGTTCAGGAGCTGCGCCCCGTAGCAGACGCCCAGCACGGGCAGCCCGCGCGCGAGCGCGCCCGCGAGCAGGCGCCGCCCGGCCTCGAGCCGGCGCGCGTCGACGGCGACGAAGCGCGCGCAGGGGCGCTGGACCTCGCCCCACAGGTCGGCCGCGAGGTCGTCGCCGCCGGGCAGCACGAGCCCGTCGAGCCGGTCGAGGACGACCTCGAGCGCTTCGTCGGACATGGGGGGCACGAGCACCGGCGCGCCCCCGGCGCGGGCCACGGCGTCGAAGTAGGTCTCGTAGACCTTGGCGTAGCGCCGCCCGGTCGCGCTCGCATCGAGGTCGACCTCGATCCCGATCAGTGGTCTCACCCCACCCACCCGCCCTACCCCCGTCTTCCCTTGCCCTTGCCCTTGCCCTTGCCCTCCCTCCTCTCTTCCCCTCTTCCCTCCCTCTTCTCCCCTCTTCTCCCGTTCCCGTTCCCGTTCCCGTTCCCGTTCCCGCGGTCGTGCAAGGTCCTCGCCCTTCTTCCCTCTTCTCCTCTCTTCTCTCCTCTTCTCCTCTTCTTCCCCCCTCCCCTCCCCCCCGCTCACACGACGGTAGCATCGTCCGTATCCGGTGCGTCCCGGCGCGCCGCCGGGGAGAGGGACGTCGTGACGCGCAGGGCCGACCCGCTGCCGCTCGTGATCGCCGGGCTCGGCGGGGCCGCGCTCGCGACGATCGTCGCCGGCGCGATCGACCGCCCGCCGCCGCCCGGGCAGGCCGCGCCCGCGGCCCCCGAGCTGTCGGCCTCGTTCCGCGACGCCGCGCGCCGGCTCCGCCCGAGCGTCGTGCACATCACGACCGAGCGCACGCTGGCCCGCCGCGACTCGCCCTGGCAGCGGCTCCTGGGCGAGCTGCTCCCGGGGGCCGACGGGCCGGCGACCGCGCGCACCGAGCGGTCGTTCGGCACCGGCTTCGTGGTGCGCCCCGACGGGCTCGCGCTCACGAACCACCACGTCGTCGCCGAGGCGAAGCGCCTGCTCGCCCGCCTGGCCGACGGGCTCGAGGTGGGCGCCCGCGTGATCGGCTCCGACCCGCTCAGCGACCTCGCCGTCCTGCAGCTCGAGGCCCGGCCCGACGGGAAGCCCTGGACGCCGGTCGAGCTCGGCGACTCGACCGCGCTCGACGTGGGCGACTGGGTGATCGCGGTCGGCAACCCGTTCGGGCTCGAGCAGACGGTCACGGCCGGGGTCGTCTCGGCCAAGGGCCGCTCGCGCGTGGGCGTCGCCGCCTACGAGGACTTCATCCAGACCGACGCCGCGATCAACCCGGGCAACTCGGGCGGGCCGCTCGCCGGGCTCGACGGGCGCGTGGTCGGCGTGACGACCGCGATCGCCTCGCGCACGGGCGGCTACCAGGGCGTCGGGTTCGCGATCCCCGTCGCCATGGCCCGCGACGTCATGGACGACATCGTGGCCCACGGCCGGGTCGTCCGCGGCTGGCTCGCGGTCTCGATCCAGGACGCCTCGCCCGAGCTCGCCCTCCGGCTCGGGCTGGGGCGGCGCGGCGGCGCCCTCGTCTCGGCCGTGCTCCCGGGCGGCCCCGCCGAGGCGGCCGGGCTGGCGGCGGGCGACCTGATCGTCGCGGTCGGCGGGCAGCCCGTCGAGGACGCGACGCGGCTCCGCCACCTCGTCGCGCGCGCGCCGGTCGGCGCGCCGCTCGAGCTGCGCGTCGTCCGCGACGGCGTCGAGCGGACCGTCGCGCCCGTGATCGTCGAGCGCCCGGGCGACGGCGCCGCCGCCGCCACCGCCGAGGTCGAGCCGACGGCGCGGGCGGGCCTCGGGATCACCGCGCGCGACCTGAGCCCCGAGCTGTGCGAGGCGTTCGGCTACGAGCGCGACGCGAAGGGCGTCGTGATCGTCCGCGTCGACCCCGGCTCGCCCGCCGCCCGCGAGGGCCTCCGGCCGGGCATGGTCCTGCAGGAGCTCGACCGCCGCGTGATCCGCACGCTCGACGACCTCGAGGCCGCGCTCGCGCAGGCGGACGCCGCGAGCGGCCTCCTCCTGCGCGTGTGGGACGGCGAGGCCTCGACGTTCCTGCTGATCCGCGCGACCTGAGAGCCCTTGAAGAAATCGCCGGCTCGGCCGCGCTCGCCGTCGACGCCGCCTGCTTCGTTGGTCGCAAGTCACAGTCCCTCCAGGAATGCTCGACTTGCTCCCGCCTCGCAGGCGACGCCGTCGGCTTCGCGCAGGCCTTCGCCGAGGATTTCTTCAAGGGCTCTGAGCGGAGCCGAGCCGCGCCGCGCCGTGCGCGGTCAGCCCGCGGGCGACGCGCCCGGGGCCGCGCGCTTGCGCCCGCGCGCGACGGCGAGCGCGAGCTGGCTCGGCGTC
>JANJTH010000669.1 GCA_024711205.1 Planctomycetota bacterium
CCGCGAGGGCGGGCGCGGCGAAGGCGAAGGCCGCCGGCCCGAGGAGCCCCGGCGGCAAGCCGAAGGCGGCAGCAGCACCCGCAACGGCGGCGGCGCGACCGGCGACGGCGCGACCGGCGACGGCGCGGCCGGCGACCGCGCCCTGGCCGCCGAAGGACGCCCGGCCCGCGCCAGGCTGGCGCGTGAAGCCGCCAGCGAGCCCCGGGAGGGCGCCCGTCGCGGACCCGGCAGACCACGACCCCAGGCCCGCCGGGAGCGCGAACGCGCCGACCTGACCCTGGAGGCTGCCCGTCCGGCCCCCGCCCAGGCCCGCGAACACGGCGGGCAAGCCCGGGAGGCCGCCCGCCCGGACTCCGCGCAGGCCCGCCGCCTGCATGAACTGGCCGCTCAGGCCGGCGAACCCGCCCGCGGGGACCCCGCCGGGCCACGTCCCCGCGAACCGACCCGGACCCGCGGGCTGCGCCAGGGCGCCGGGGCCGCCGGACCTCCCGAGGAGGCCCGGCGCGAACCCGGGCAGGAGTCCGCCGAGCCCCGAGAGGTCGGCTGCCCACCCGCCGGCCGGGAGGCCCGCGAACGTCGGGCGGCCCCCCGACCCCTGGAGCCCCCGCCCGCCGAGGCTCGGAAGGCCCGCGCCGCCCGCGCCGAGCCCGGAGGTCCGCGGCAGCGCCATGCCGAGGCTGGGCCAGGAGAGCCCGGCCAGCCCCCCGGAGCCCGGCCCCGCCGGGGCCACCGTCCGGGCCCCGGTGCCCGCGGAAGCGCCCGCCGACCGGGGGAGCGCGAAGCCGACGCCGCGCTGCCCGAACGCGGGGAACGCGCCCATGCGCCAGGAGCCGGGCGCCGGCGAGCTGCCCGCGCCGGCGCGACCGGGGAGGAACGCGCCCAGCGAGGGGCCGAGCCCGCCGCCCACGTGGAGGCCGACGTCGCCCACACCGGGGACGAACGAACCGCGGGCGGACCAGCCCGCGGGCAGGCCGAACGACCCGGCCAGCCGCGCCGCGGGCGCGACGGCGCCGAGCGTGGCGGGCCGCCAGCTCAGGCCCGCCCCGGGGAACATGGGCAACCGGCCTCCGCCCGGAGGGACCGCGCCGCCGAGCCCGAACACGGTCGGGCGCCCGACGGCCCCGCCCTGACCGCCCGCCCAGCCGGACCGCGCGAACGACGGCGCGCCGCCGAGGAAGCCCCGCGCCGGCGTGCCGAACGACTGCCGCCACGACCCGAGCCCTGCGATCGGCCGCGACGCGAACGTGGCCGCCCCGCCGGCGAGGCCGCCGAACGCCGCGAACCCGCCCGTCGCGAACCCGGGGGGGAGCTGGAACCCGCCCTGGCGCGCGAGCCCGCCCGGGGCGCGGAGGAGGCCCGAGATCGGCCGGAGCCCGCCGGTGGAGGGCGCCCCGAAGCCGCCGCCGCTCGACGGAAGGGACCAGCCCGCGCCCGGGAGGCCCAGGCCGAGGAAGGCGGCGCCGCCCGAGGGCAGGCCCGCCGCGCGGCCGAGGGACGGCCAGCCGCCGCCCAGGCCGACCGGCCCGAAGCCCCGCGCGCCGGCGAAGCCGGGGCCGTAGCCGCCCGGGCCGACCGGCCCGAGGCCCCCCACGAGGCCGCGCGCGCCGGCGTGGCCGGGACCGAACCCGCCCAGGCCGCCGAAGGGCGTCGTCCCCGGCCGGCCACCGAACGACCACGACGTCGGCAGCCCGAGGAGCGTCGCCCCGCGGACACCCCCCGCAGGCCGCGCCCCGGCGAGGCGCCCCGTCGACGGTCCGAACTGCGGGAGCCCCGCGAACGCGCCGCCCGGGAACGAGCCCGGGCCGGCGAACGAGCGCAGCCCGCCGCCGAGGCCCTGCGAGGAGGAGCCCGTCAGGCCCCCTGCCCCGCGGATCCAAGCGCCGCCCATGCGGCCGCCGCCGAGCCCGAGCGCGGCGCTGGAGAACGCCGCAGGGAGCGCGCCGAAGGCGCCAGGACGCCCGCCGAAGGCGCCAGGACGCCCGCCGAACGCCGCCGGGAGCCCGCCCGCCCAGCCCCGGCCGCCACCGAGCCCGAGCGCGCTCGACAACAACGCGAACGACGGCGCCGAGGACGTCAGGCGGGCGCGGCCGAAGCCGTCGAGCCCGACGTCGAACGAGGGGCCACGCACGGGCGAACCGCGCAGGGCCCCGGCGATCGCGGCCAGTCCGCCGCCGCCCCCGTAGCCGAGGCCCTGGAGCCCCCGCCCGGCCCCGCCCAGGCCCGTCGCCCCGGCCCCGACGCGTCCGAGCCCGCCGAGGCCGGACAGCGCGCCGAGCGAGAGCCCGCCCAGCCCGCTCCCGAGCCGGCCGAGGCCCGGCAGCCCGCCGCCGAGGCCAGGCAGCCCGCCGGCTGCGAAGCCGCCCAGCCCGCCGCCCGGGAGCGGCCGCGCCCCGGTGGCCCCGCCCCCGAAGCCGCTCGCGCGGCCCGCGCCGCCCGAGAACAGCGCCTGGAGCCCCGGCAGACCCTGGAGCCCGCCGCCGAACCCGCTGCCGCCGGCCATGGAGCCTGCGCCGACGTGGCCGAGCCGGCCGAGGTCGAGGCCGCCCAGGCCACGCAGCGCGCCGAGCGGGCCGATCCCGCCGCCGCCACCGAGCCCGCCGAGCGCGGCCGCGAGGCCGCGCCCCCCGCCGCCGCCGAGCGCGAACGCCTTCCCGAGGGCGGGCAGGAGCATGGCGCCGCGCGGCCCCGAGGGCATGGCCGGGAACCCGGCGCCGCCGCCGACAGCACCCGCGCCGCCGAACGCGCCCAGCATGAGGTGTCCCGCGCCCGCGCCCAGGCCGCGGAGGCCGCTCAGCGACCCGAGCCCGCCCAGCCGCGCCGTGGCCCCGAGCGCGCCGAAGCCGCCCGCACCCGCGCGCCCGAGGCCCGCGAGCCCGCCCAGCCCGCCTCCGCCGCGTCCCATGAGGCCGGCGAGCGCCTTGAGCATGCTGGGCGGCAGCTTCCCGCCCTTGAGCAGGGCCGCGAGGCCGCCCACGGCGCCGCCAGGCGCGAGGCCCGCGAGCCCGCCCATGCCGCCGCGCACCGCCTTGAGCGCCTCGAGGGCCGCGAGGCCCTCGGCGCCGCCGAGCCCGCCCAGCCCGCCGAGCCCGCCGCCGAGCCCCGGGAACGCGCCGAACCCGCCGCCGCCGAACGGCGAGAGCTCGCCGTGGCTCGCCCCGTCGCCGCCCACGATCGCGGGCAGGACGAGCCCGGCCGGCGCCGCGCCCCGCAGCTCGGCGAAGCCGTCGAAGTCCGCGAACATGCCGAGCGGGGCCTCGTCCATGCGCCCGCCGAGGAACGCCTCGATCGCGCGGAAGCGCCGGTCGAAGCGGAACGCCTTCGCGCCCGCGTCGAAGCCGAGCGCGAGCGCGCGCTCGCCCAGCCGGTGCACCTGGCCCATGCGCTCGAGCCGGGCCTGCAGCCGCCCGAGCAGCGCCTCGCCGAGCCCCTCGCGGCGCGTGAGCGGCGCGAAGCGCTTGTCGCCCGCCTCGAGCCGCGCCAGCAGGCGGTCGACGAGCCGGGTCTCGGCGCGCGCGCGCGCCTTCGTGTCGCCTGGCGAGGCCCGCTCCGCGTCGACCGTCCAGGCCGCGAGCACGCGCGCGAGCGGGACCTGCTCGAGGCAGTCCGCGGTGATGACCCCGCCGAACGCCGTCGCGACGCGGCGCAGGCCGCGCGCGTCCTGCGCCTCCTCGGCCGCGCGCTCGAACCCGCGGCGCAGGAGCGCCCGCGCGTCGTCGGGCGCGCGCTCGAGCGCCTCCGTCCACGCGGTCGCCAGGCGCGCCTCGAGCCCGGCCACGACGGCGTCGTCGGCGCCCTCCGCCCCGGTCCCCACGACCGCGCCCGCCGCCGCCTCCAGCGCCCCGTCGAGGTCCTCGAGCGCCGTCGCGGTCGCCGCCTGCGGGCGGGGCGCCGGCGTCACGAGCGCCCGGACCGCGCCCTGCACGCGCGAGGCCTGCCCGAGGCTCGCCCGCTCGGCCTCGACGGCGGCCTGCGCGACCGCCGAGTCGCCGAGCAGGTCGCTGCCCTCGAGGGCGAGCGACACGAGGAGGACGAAGCGCGCGGTCGCGCCGACGTCGCCCGTCGCCTGGAGGGCCTCGACCTTGCCCGCGAAGCAGCGGCCCACCGCGGCCACGAGCTCGCGCCGCAGCGCGCCCTGGGGCAGCCCGTCGGCGATCACGCGCAGCGCGCGCAGCCCCCCCACGGCGCGCGGATCGGGCGCGTCGGCCAGGTGGTCGAACAGCGCGACGCTCGCCTCGACGAGGGCCCGGCCCTCGCGCGGGTCCAGGTCGCCCTGACCCACCGCGAGCGCCCAGCCGGTCAGGTCCGTCACGACGCCGAGGACGCCGGGCGCGCGCGCGCGCGCGGGCCGGTGCACGAGCCCGCGCAGGGCGGGGCGGGCCGGGTCGAGCGCGCCCGGGCCGACCCGGAGCGTCCCGTCGGCCGCGTAGTGCGCGCCCGAGATCGCGGGGTCGAACCGCACCGCGTCGTCCGGGCCGAGCCCGGCCGCCTCGCGGGCCAGCGCGACGAACGCCGCGGCGGCGGCCGCCACCAGGTCCGCGTGGACGGCCGCCCGCCCCTCGCCGGCGCCCGCAGCCCGGGCCTCCGACCAGCGGGCCTGGGCGTCGCGGACTCGCTCCGACCAACCAGCCATGCCGTCCCTCCCTACCCGGACGCCCGGGCGAGCGTCTGCTCGGCCTTCGCGATCCGGACGAGCCGCTCGTCCTCGACCTTCTTCGCGTCGACGATCTTCTGCGCGCGCTCGTCGATCCGCTTCAGCTCCGCCTCGAGGCGCTCGAGCTGCTCGCCGAGCTTGGCCTCGGCCTGCTCGAGCTGCTCGACCTCGCGCGCGAGCGCGTCGTGCATCTTGCGCAGGCGCACCTCGACGTGCTCCTCGTGGGCCACGACCCGCTTGGCCTGCTCGACCTGCTGCGCGAGCAGCTTCGCCTTGCGCTCCATCTCGCCGCGCGCCCGCGCGTCCCGGCTCGCCTTGAGCTGCCGGCCGAGCGCCTTGCGCTCGCGCTCGCGGGCCGCCTGGTCGCGCGCCGCCCCGCCCTTGCGCTGCCGCGAGCGGTCGAGGTCGGCCTGCACCTTGTCGCGCTGCTCGACCTGCTTGCCCCGCTGCTCGGCGAGCCGCACCCGCTCGCGCCGCCCGCGCTCGAGCTCGCGCTCGACGTCGCCCCGGGCGCGCGTCGTCTTCGTCGCCTCCTCGTCGCAGGTCCGCCGGCGCTGCTGCGCCTCGCGCTTGAGCCGCGCCGCGGCCTGCTTGTCGCGCTGGACCGCGAGCGCCTCCGGCCCGCCCTGCGGGGCCTTGCGCCCGTTCAGCTCGAGCAGCCGGTCGCACGTGCGCCGGACCTGGTCGAGGAAGCCGCGCAGCTCGGGGTCGACGACCTGCCCGACCTGGACCCGCCCGAGCGCGCGCCCGCGGCGCGCGGCGTCGGAGATCGCCTGGTTGATCGAGGCCGCGTAGCGCTCGATCGTCGCGTTGAGCCCCATGAGCTCGACGTCGATCGCGCTCCGCTCGGCCGCGGGGAGCTCGTCCACGAGCAGCCGGGCGCGGAGGTCCTGCCGGCGCAGGTCCTGCGTCTGGAGCTTCTGGACGAGCTGGTGGACGTTCGCCACGGACCCTGCGCCTCCCCGACCTCCGACGCGCGGGGCCTCCCCGCGCCGTCACCTGCCCGCCCGGCGCGCGCCGGGCGGGCTCGCGCCGTCAGCCGCGCCGCATCTCGAAGCCGTCGTGGGCGAGCTCGATCAGCTCGATCGCGACCTCGGACTCGCCCGCGCGGAAGTCCGGCCCCTCGTAGCGGCACGGCCAGGCGTTCTTGAAGTCCCAGCGCACGACCGGCTCGCCCTTGCGGTCGAGCGCGATGATCGCGCCGTTCTTGCGCTCGATCGTCCCGTCGATGGTCTTCTTGACCCACTCGAACAGGTCGGTCGAGCCCGACGTGCCCCGCCGCAGCACGATGTTCGAGAAGCGCGTCTGGCCGACGAGCTTGTGCGTGCGGGTGTTCTCCCCGCCCTCCTGGTACTCCACGACCTCGCGCTGGGCCGTGAGCCCCTCGGCCTCGCGGAAGTCGGCGGCCTCGATCTCGTCGATCGTGACCTTGAACCGGTAGAGCTGGTTGTACTTGTCGAGATCGCTCGCCATGGCGCAAACCTCCGCTACGAGACCGGCTCCTCGGTGATGATGTCCTTCGCCTGCTGACCGATGCGGAACACGAGGAACTCCGCCGGCCGCACCGCGGCCAGGCCGATCTCGCAGTGGAACTCGCCCGCCTCGCGCACCTCGGGCGGGTTCAGCTCCGCGTCGCAGCGCACGTAGAAGGCCTGCTCGGGCGTCTCGCCCACGAGCATGCCGTCGCGCCAGCACTGGTAGAGGAACCCGTTGATCATCCGCTCGACGGCCTTCCAGGTGTCCCACGTGTTGGGCTCGAACACGGCCCACTCGCAGCCCTCGGCGATCGAGCGCTCGACCATGATGAACAGGCGCCGCACGTTCAGGTGCGCCCACTGCGTCTGCGAGGAGACCGTCCGCACGCCCCAGGGCCGGATCCCCCGCCCGCGGAACGCGCGGAAGCAGTTCACGCCCTCGGGCGCGAGGAGGTCGGTCGCGTCCTTCGTGAGGTCGACCGCCGTGCCGAGCACGTCCTTGACGACGAGGTTCGCGGCGGCGCGGTGGACGCCGTGCTCCTGGTCGACCTGCGAGATCAGCCCCGCGATGTGCCCGCAGGGCGGCACGAGGCGGCTCGCGCCGGGCTTGCCGTTGCTCGAGGCGTCCTGGACGTTGATCCACGGGTAGTAGAGCGCGCCGTACTTCGAGTCGAACCGCGCGCGCCAGTCGAGCGCCTGGTCGACGTCGTAGCCGCGCGGCACGTCGAGGAGCGCCACGGCCCCCTTCGTGCGCTCGCAGAAGTCGAGGACCGCGCGCTGCACGGCCTCGACGTCGCCCTCGCCCTTGAACTCGCCCCGCTCGAGGCCGGCCTGCAGGTCGGGCAGGCAGATCAGCCCCACGTCCTCCAGGTCCTCGAGCGCGAACAGGCCGCTGCGGTTGCCGAGCCCGTCGTCGCGCCCGATGAAGTCGGCGGGCGTCGCGCCGGCCGCGCCGTCGGTCCCGCCGCCGAGGCGCTCGTCGACGTCCGTCTGCGGCAGGTTGTACGGCGCGGGCGTGCGCGAGCCGAGGTCGGTCAGGCGCACGAACTGCGAGCGCTCGTTCACGGCGCGCGCGAGCGCGCGCGGGTGGCGCGGGTCGTAGACGAGGTTGTCGTGGATCTCGAACCCGAACGGGCTGTTCACGGTGAGCTGGACCTCGACCGCCTCCACCGTGGTGTTCGCGAGGTCGTCGAAGCCGCCGCGGAGCGCGTCCCGCTTCGACCAGGCCAGGCGCCGCCGCTCGACCTCCTCGAGCCGCACGTACTCGGTGCGGGTCCCGTCGGTCAGGCGCACGACGGCCCCCGCCTCGAAGCCGCGCGTGAGGTCCACGATCGCCTCGGTGCCGCCCTTGCCGAGCGCCGCCTTGATCCCGGTCCGCGGCGGGCGCGAGGCGGGGCCGAGCCGGACCTGGATCCGGTTGCCCCACGTGCCCGGGTCGCGCGCCTCGACGCGCAGGGTCGGGCGGCCGTAGAGGTCGCGCAGGGTCGCGCGCGCGGGCGTCGCGGCGTTCTCGCCCTCGACGCGGGCCACGCGGACGATCACGGCCTCGCGCCCCCCGTTCGCGAAGAAGCCGAACACCGAGGCCGGCAGGTAGAACTCGCCGCTCGCCCCGCCGAACACCGCCTCGAAGCTCTTCCACGAGGTGATCCGGACCGGCTTGTTCACCGGCCCGCGCACCGTGAAGCCGAGGAACGCGGCCGTGTCGATCCGGGCGCGCTCGATCGTGCGCCGGCGCTGGATCGTGCCGGTCTGCTTCTCGAAGTAGATGTCCGGAGTCCGGTAGTTGCTCACGCGCGCGATCCCTGGCTGGGGCGTATCCCCTTGCAAGGCCTGTGCTTGAACGGCAGCCCAAAGTCTAGCACGCGGCCCGCTGGGCTCCTAGCGGGCCAAGTCCTGCCCGCGCCAGGGCCTCGCCGACGGAGGCGCCTCGGGCCGCGCACGGGGCGGATCGGGCCGGGTCACCTTCGGGCACCGGCCCCGACCCGACCCCGCGCGCGCTCACGCGTCGTCGAGATCCTCGTCCTCGTCCGGCTGGACCAGGTTGAACCCGGCCACCGGCCGCTGCGACGGGGGCACGCCGGCGAAGGGGCTCCGCTCCTTCACCGCGCCGCCGCCCCCGGCCGACGTGTTGATCTTCTTGTTGATCTTGGAGATCTCCTCGACCCACTTGTGCCGCTCGCGGTGCGAGAGGTCGAGGACGTCATCCTTGGACCAGTGGAAGTGGTACGCGACGTACGCGACCTCCTGGTACAGTCGGTCCTCGGGGTAGCACGCTATTCCCCCCCCAAGGAGCCCAGGTCGAAGTCGAACTCCTGCTCGCAGTGGGGGCAGACCGTCTTGACGAGGGCCGAGCCGTCCTCGTTGATCCGCCGGTAGAACTCCTGCAGGTAGGACAGGTCGGCCGAGTAGAGGCTCTCGATCACGTCGGTCGTGATCGCGTCGCCGGACAGCGTCCCGAGCTTCGAGATCACGCGCGCGAGCAGGATGATCACGAGGTAGGCGCGGTTCTTCTGGACGCGGAAGTCGGTCAAGGGCGCGATCTCGTCCTTGGCCGTCGCGAGGCGCATCACCCCCTTCTTGTGCAGGGTGCCGTCCTTGTCGACGTACCCGCGCGGGAGGGTGAACTCGAACTCCGTCTGAAGTGCCATGCGGGGTCGGGTCTCCTTCTTGAGCCTCGAGCGAGCGCAGCGACGCCGCGTCCGCGGACCGAGGCGCGGTGAGGATACAGGACGCGCGGGGCGCGCGCGACGCCATGCCGACGCGCGCCCGAGCGCCCGAAAAACGAGACGCCCGCGACGTCACGTCGCGGGCGTAACGGGCCGTGGTCGGACGGCCGGCGCGCCCGGGGGCGCGCCAGGAGCCGAAGACTAGCCCAGGAAGTCCGGGCTGTAGCCGACGCAGATCTCGACCGTCTCGATGCAGGGCTGGTCCATCTCGTCGCCGTCGAGCGGCGTGAGCGAGTAGCCGATCAGGAAGCACTCGTTCCAGGTCACCGACCGGTCGTCCGTGCCGTCACGCTTGAGCCAGGTCAGCGACACGTCGCGGTAGACCGAGCCCTCGTCGCCCTTCTGGACCATGTCCGTGTACCACTGGAGCATGTCCTTGCGCTCCGGGGTCACGTGGCCGGTCAGCACGATGTCCTCCCACTCGCAGGTGCCGAGCGAGTGGTGCTGCGTGTTGTCCGTGCCGCGCGTCACGCCGGCCGTCTCGTGGAGCATGAGGCCGCCCCCGCGGAACGACAGCCACTTGCCGTGGGTCGCGTCGGGCGGCGGGCCCGGCTTGAACTCCACGCGGAACCCGTAGTTGCGAACGTACTCGTCAGCGCGAATCGCCATGTTCAGTCCTCCTCAGGTTCCGGGTTCTCAGGCCATCTCGATGCGGTCGACCCGCACCTCGAGGGTCCAGTGGATCACGGCGCCCGAGGCGCCCTCCGCGGCGATGTCGATGTAGTTGAACCGCTGCGGGAACGCGTCGATCAGGTTGAACGTCCGGAAGGCCTGCTCCTTCTGGTGCGTGCGCAGGTTGATCGTGATCGGCTTGCGGATGTCCTGCCCGTCGTAGCAGGCCTTGACCCACGACTGGATCTTGCTGAACGTGCCCGCGTGGCACACCCCCTCGAAGGTGATGTTGCCGTAGACGGGCTGCCCCGGCTGCCAGGCCTTGTACTTGAAGTCACCCGAGTCGCTCGACACGCACTTGCCGAAGCGCATCGTGATCGCCGAGACCTTCGTGATGTCCTCACACAGGTCCACGTCGAACTGGTTGGTGAACGCCTTCTTGCGTGATTCCTTTCCCATTGGGCCTCAGCCTCCTTCTTGTCCGAACCTCTCGTCCGCCTGGGCGGCCCCGGGCGGCCGAACCGTGCCCAAGGGCTCGAATGCGGCCCGGGGCCCCCAGCGGGCCCCGGGCCATTCGACTTCGCTTTACTCGGCGACGTCCGAGCCCGACTGCCACTGACCGATGCGGAAGATCACGAATTCCGCCGGCTTCACCGGGCAGATCCCGATCTCCGTGATCACCTGGCCCGCGTCGATCACCTCGACCGGGTTCGTCTCCGAGTCGCACTTGACGTAGAACGCCTCCTCGGGGGTCTGGCCGAAGAGGGCGCCCGAGCGCCAGACGCGGTAGAGGAACGCCGACACGTCGCGGGTGATCTTCTTCCAGAGCCGGTGGTCGTTCGGCTCGAAGACGGCCCACTGCATGCCGATGTCGATCGACTCCTCGACCATGATGAAGAGCCGGCGGACGTTGATGTACCGCCACGACGCGTCCGACGAGATCGTGCGCGCGCCCCACACCCGGATGCCGCGACCGCGCCGCGAGAAGTCGCGGATGCAGTTGATGCCCTTCGGGTTGAGGATGTCCTGCTCCGAGCGGCTGATGCTGTACTTCAGCCCCAGCGCGCCGCGGACGATCTCGTTGGCCGGCGCCTTGTGGACGCCGCGCTCCGAGTCGACCCGGGCGTAGATCCCGACCATGTGGCCCGACGGCGGCACGAAGATGTTGCCGCGCTCGGGGTCGTAGACCTCGATCCAGGGGAAGTAGTAGGCGCCGTACTTCGAGTCACGCGGCTTGGGGATCTTGTCGATCCCGCCCATGTCGATCGTCTCGGGCGAGTCGAGGACGCAGAAGCGGTCCTTCTTGAGCTCGCAGTGGGTCAGGAGCGCGTCCTGGATCGCCGGCTCGACCATGCCCGGGGCCACGACGAGGCTGATGTCGTCGATGTCCTCGAAGGTCTTCAGGCCGGTGCGGGCGTTCGGGCCCTTGTCCTCGCCGATGAACATGCCGGTGAGGATCTTGGCGACCTCCTTCGGGTCCTTGGCCGGGGCCTTGGCCGGAGCCGCGCCCTCCTTGCCCTTCTCGCCGGCGGCCGGCGCGTCGGCCGACACGCGGTCGGCGCCACCCGGGTGCTCGCCCACGTTCGTGATGAAGCAGCGGGTCCCGCCGTTGTTGAAGAAGCCGTACACCGCGTGGGCGAGGTGCTGGCTGTCGCGGAAGTCGCCGAACGTGTTGACGAACTGGGTCCAGTTGCCGACGAAGATCGGCTTGTTGACGGGGCCCTTCGCGCACGTGCCGAGGAACCCGACCGTGCTCGTGCCGACCGCCTCGATCGGCTTGGAGCCGCGGTCGACTTCCTCGACGTATACGCCTGGGCTCAGATAGGACGTCGCCATGTGTTCTCTGATCCTCTCACTTGCCGTTGGTGTTGCCGACCGTCGGACGGTCGCCCCTCTTCAGGGCTAGGCGGAACGCGGTCCTCGCGGCCGCCGCCGGTCGTCCCCCACGTCCTCGTCGCTCGCGTCGAGCGGTCCGGGCGCAGAGGGCGCGAAGAATACCTCGCCCCTCACCACGGCATCAAGGGCATCATCCGTCGATCTTGCGGAAGTCCATCACGCGCTCCTTGACGCGCTTGATGGTCTGCAGCCTGGCGCTGCGGATCACGAAGTCGACCGTCAGCTCGACGGACGGCGCGATCGGCATCTGGAAGGCCTCGGCCCGCGCCTTGTGCTCCTCGAAGGGGAGCGCGCGCAGCTCGAGCGACGGCCGCCCGTCGTAGGAGACGGTGTGCTCCTCGTCGCCCTCGGTCTGGAGCTCCGCGTCGTCGTGGAGCGTGCGGATCGCGACCCCCAGCAGGACCTGGTCCTCGGGCGGGGTGTCCCAGGCCGAGATCAGGTAGTGCGCCCTGAGCAGGAGGGGCGGGTTGCGGAACTGCTCCGTGCCGTCGGGCGCGCGCTCGTACTCGCGCTCGGCGTTGCCGCCGCGCCCGCTCAGCGAGACCTGCACGACGGTGAGCGCGCCCTTCTTGCGCAGCCCCTCCTCGTAGGCGAAGAACACGGGCACGGGCCGCCCCAGCCCCTCGGTGGCGCCCGTCGCGAGCTTCCGCCCGAGCGCCTGGGTGATGTCCTTGATCACCCGGAACTGGGCGGCCGCTGGATCGGCCGGACTCGGGGCCCGCTTGCTCATGCTTCGCTGCGCCTCGCGCGAGGGCTCACTCCCCCGCACGAGGTCCGAATGATAGAGCGTGGAATTCGCGAGTCAACCGGACCACGAAGTCGCGCACGACCGCGGCAACCGCCTCCAGGGCAACGCGTTGCGCGACCGCCCTCGCGCGACGCGGTGCGCGGTCGCGGCGCACGCCGCGCGACGCGCGCCGCGCGGTCGGCATTTTCCCCGGGGCACCTTTCGCCGGCCGAGGACGAGCACTAGGCTTCAGGCGCCCGGGGAGGCGCCGGCGGCCAGGCCCGCCGCGCGATCGCAGGGAGGGCCGGTGGACGCAGGTCGAGCGCGGGGCGGGCAGCAGCAGGGCGACGTCCCGGGGCTCGCGCACTTCCTGTCGGTGGTCGAGTGGGCGCAGGTGCGCGAGTCGATCGCCGCCCGGACGGCCGCGCACGCGGGGTCCCACCGGGCCCGCGAGCTCGAGCCGTCGACCGACCCGGCCGTCGTGCGCGCCCGGCAGGAGCGGACCGCGGCCGCCCGCGGGGCGCTCGACGCCGACGCGGCGCCCGCGCTCGAGGGGGTCTCGGACATCGGCGCGATCTTCGGCCGGGCGGGGCGGCTCGGGCGCGGGCTGACCGCGCGGGAGCTGCGGGCGATCGCCGTGACGGTCGAGGTCGGGGCGGCCGCGCGCGAGGCGCTCGCGGGCTGGCCCGCGCTCCTCGCGCTCGTCGCCGCGGGGCGCGAGGACGAGGCCGCCGACCTCGAGCTCGCGCGCGAGGTCCTCGCGAAGGTCGACGAGCACGGGCGCGTCCTCGACGACGCGAGCGAGGGGCTGGCGCGGGTCCGCGCGGACCTCGAGGTCGCGCGCCACGAGCTCGTGCACGCGCTCGGGCAGCTCGCGCTCGACCCCGCGCTCCTCCCGGCGCTCGCCGAGTTCAAGCCGGCCGTCCACGACGGGCACCCGTGCCTGCGCGTCAAGGCGAAGGAGGTCCGACGCGTCGACGGCCCGATCCGCGCCGAGGCGCCCGACGGGACGCTGTTCGTCGAGCCCGACCGCGCGCGGGCGCAGTACAACCGGATCCGGCACCTCGAGCTCGACGAGCGCGTCGAGGTCCAGCGGGTCGTGGCCGCGCTCGCGGGCCGCGTGGAGCGCAGGCGCGAAGTCCTGTGCGCGCTCGCGGACGGGCTGATCGAGCTCGACGTGCACCTCGCGCTCGCGCGCTGGGCGCGCGACCTGGGGATGGTCGCCCCGGCGCTGGCCGAGGGCGGCCCGGGCGAGGGGCTCGTCCTGCGACGGGCGCGGCACCCGCTGCTCGCGCACGACGCGGCCTGCGTCCCGCTCGACCTCGCGCTCGACGCGGACCGGCGCGCGGTCGTGATCTCGGGCCCGAACGGGGGCGGGAAGACCGTCGCGATGAAGACCGTCGGGCTGCTCGCCGCGCTCGCGCAGGCCGGCGCCTGGGTCCCGGCGGACGCGGGGACGCGCCTGCCCATCTTCCCGCGCCTGCTCGCGGTCGCCGACGCGCGCTCGAGCGTCTCGGCCGGGCTCTCCCACTTCCAGGCGCACGCGCACGAGCTCGCGGCGTGCGCCGAGGCCGTGGTCCCGGGCGCGCTCGTGCTCCTCGACGAGATCGGCCACGGGACCGACCCGGGCGAGGCGGCGGCCCTCGCGCAGGCGTTCGTCGAGCACCTCCTGGCGCGCCCCGGGGTGCTCGTCCTCGCGACGACGCACCTGGGGCCGCTCAAGGCGTTCGCGGAGCGGACGCCCGGGCTCGCGAACGCGAGCGTGGCGCTCGGCGAGGACGGCGCGCCCACGTTCCGGCTCGAGGTCGGCCGGGCCGGGCGCTCCTACGCGCTCGAGGTCGCGCGCGCGTGCGGCCTCCCCGACGCCGTGTGCGCCCGGGCCGAGGCGCTCCACGCGGGCGAGGCGTGAGCGGGGCGCCCGACGAGCGCGACGGGGCCGCCGGCGCGGACCGGGCCGAGGCGGCCCGGGACGGCGCCGCGTGGGACGGGCCGGA
>JANJTH010000681.1 GCA_024711205.1 Planctomycetota bacterium
GCGCGAGGGCGGCCCCGGCGCCCGGCCGGATCAGGCCGTCGCCGCCCGCCGTCGCGCCCGCGCCGGCGCCCGCGGGCACGAGGAGGTCCACGGGCGCGTAGGGCGCGGCCGTGAACGTGTCGGCCGCGCGCACGGCCCAGCCGTCCATGTGCGCGCGCGGGAACGCGGGCACGTCGGCCGGGGCCACGACGCCCTCGGCGAGCACGCGCCCGCGCGCGCGCGCGAGCGGCGTCGGGACCGCCGCGAGCGGGGCGACGCGCGCGAGGGCGAGCTCGAGGGCGAGCTCGAGCGCGAGCGCGCCCGGCAAGGGGCGGAACGAGGGCGGCGTCGTCACGGCGGGGATCCTACCGAGGACCCCGGGCGAGCGACCGCTTGCTCGCCGGCCCCGCCGCGAGCGACGCTCGGCCCGCGCGTCGGGCGGGGCCCGGCCCGTCAGCCCGGGTCGCCCGCCAGCCGCCTGTGCGAGCGCGGAGAGGTCGTGACCTCGCGCGCGCCGCCGCCCGCGGCGAACAGCACGACCGACCCGCGCTGGAGGGGCGACGCGTCGGTGTGCTCCCCCTCGGGCGGGAGCGCCCTGCGCCGCGGCGGGCTGTCGGCGGGGTCGAGCATGCCCGCCGAGGCGACCGCCGCGTCGAGCGCCTCCGCCACGGGCACCACCGCGAAGCTGCCGCTGCCGTCGTGCTCGCCGAACTCGATCACAACGGTCGCGCGCCCCGCGCGCGCGAGCCCGCCGGCGCGGGCGTCGGCCACCGCGAAGTCCGAGGTCCACCAGGCCGCCTCCTGGGCGGTCAGGTCCCGGCCGTCGAAGGGCCAGGCGCTCGGGTCGAGCTGGAACAGCGGGGCGCCGGCGCGGATCGGGCGGTGGACCTTGTCCCGCCCGGCGGCGACGACGCGCGTCCGCTCGCCGTCGAGCGCGATCGAGAACGTCCCGTTCGCGACGCTCGCGCTGCAGCCCTTCACGTGCCCGGCCAGGAACTCGCGCCCGGAGGCTCGGCGGAGGTGATGCCGGAGGTTCAGGTCGGGGTCGTAGAAGGTCACGTCGCCCGACGCGTCGACCGCGCGCGCGACGACCCAGTGCGAGCTCGCGACCCCCGCCGCGAGGGCCGCGGTCGTCGGGCGCCCGTCCGTGATCACGTACTGGCACGCGACGCCTCGCGGCGAGCGCCGGAGCAGCCCCTCCAGCTTCCTGAGGAACGGGCCCACGTTCACGTCGAGCCACGCCGCCTCGGTGCCCGCGGACGCGTAGTCGAGCGCGTGGACCCGCCAGAGCTCGAGCCGACCGCCCCAGGCCGCCGCGAACTCGCGCGCGAGCTCCTCGACGTCGCCCGGCCCGACCCCGAGCTGCTGCCGCACGCGCCGGCGCATGTGGTCGGTGATCCACTCCACCCGGGCCCGCGTGAGCGCCTTGCCGTGGAGGCTGGGCGCCGTCCGGGGGGCGAGCGCCCCGCCCAGGGCCAGGTGGAGCACGCAGGTCGGGCCGCACAGCGTCGGGGTCGCCTGGGCGAGGTCGTCGGCCGTCCGCGTGCTCGTGAGGCACACCTCCGCGTAGCGCCCGTCGCCGCCGGCGCGGCGCCCCTCCCCGCACGTCGTCCAGGTCACGGGGCCTCCTCGGCCGCCGCGGGTCCGCCGCCCGACCCGCGGAGCGCGGCGTAGGGGACGTCCTCGAACACCGCGTAGGGCGCGCCCTCCGCGCCCGGGTCCACGGTCAGCGTGTAGCGCGCCTCCTCGTCGAGCCCGACGAACAGGAGGTCGACCGCGGCGTCGCCGGGCGTCAGGTCGTCGGCGGGGAGCAGCTCCTGCGGGGAGAAGCGCCCGTCGCGGCTCGAGAGCACGAACCGGTCGTCCGCCGACGCGGACGCGTCGGGGTCCACCGCGAGCCGGACGGTGAGGCGGCCGGCGCCGGGCCCCTCGAGCTCGAGCTCGAGCGGGCGCCGCCCCCCCGCGGACAGCTCGAGTCGCGGCGCCCAGCGCGCGCCCGGCGCCCCGTCGTCGCCGTCGTCGCCGACGTCCACGACCTCGGCCCCGTCGAGCCCCGGGCCGACGAGGTCGTCCGTCGCCTCGCGCCCGAACACGAGCAGGAGCCGGCGCTCGTCCTCGCCCGGCGGGAGCTCGAGGTCGACCGTGGGCCGCGCGGCCAGGTGCAGCGTGAGCCGCAGGGCGCGGCCCCGGGTGTTGCGGACCAGGAGCAGGCGGTCGACGCCGACGGTCGCGCCGCGCCGGAGGAGCGTGCGGATCGTCGCCTTGGCGCTCACCGGCGCGCTCGTGGCGGGCTCCCACGTGACCGCCGGCGCCGCGGCCCCGCGCCCGCCCGCGAGCTCCTGGAACGGGACGTCGTCGAACACCCGGTACGGCGCGCCCGCCGCGCCGGGCCTGACCTCGAGCGAGTAGCGCAGGCGCCGGTCGAGGCCGTCGAGCTCGAGCGTCACGACCCCGTCGCCCCGGGTCCGGTCGTCGGCGATCGACATCTCCCGGGCTGCGAAGTCTCCGTCGCGGCTGAACAGCACGAAGCGGTCGTCCGCCGCGCCGGGGTCATCCGGGTCCACGTCGAGGGTGACCACGAGCGCGCCGTCCCGGGCCGGCGCGGCCCGCAGGCACTGGAGCGCGCGCGCGGCGACGCTGAAGGTCCGGGTCGACGCGGGCTGCATGGTCCAGGAGGTCTTGGCCAGCCCGCAGGTCGGGCAGCGGAGCACGTCGTCGGGCACCTCGTGCCCGCAGGGGCCGCAGGACCAGGGCACGGCTCAGCCTCCCCCGGCCAGCGGCGTGTCCTCGCGGACGGCGGTGCAGAAGCCCCGCCCACGGGTCTTCTCGTAGTAGAGGTTCCACATGTGCAGGGCGAGGCGCGGCACGTCGATGCTCAGCCCGTCGTGCCCGCGGTCTCCGTCCGCCTTCTCGATCCGCTCCCCCGTGCGGACCTCGTGCAGCCACCGGGACGCCTCGAGGCCGAGCCGCAGCGCCGGGCTGACCTGGACGACGTCGAGGATCCGCGGGCCGAAGAAGGAGCCCGCGTCCATGTCGTCCTCGTCGAGCGCCTCGGCGTAGGCCTGGAACAGGTAGCTGTCGCTCACCTCGAGCGCGTCGACGACGTAGTCGCCGCACATGCGGGAGAAGTCCTGGTCGCGGTGCGCCCGCTCGACGCGCTCGCGGCGGATCACCGCGCGCGCGCTCTCGAAGACCCGCGCCGCCTCGTCCTGGGGCAGCTCGAGGCGGAAGCGCACGACCGACCGCCCCGCCGCGACGTAGGTCGAAATGAAGGCGTCCTCGTCGTCGGACACGCGGCAGTCCTCGTCGCTCGGCGCGTCGCCGTGCCAGCTCACGAGGACGCCGCGGCGGTCGCGCGTGCGCACGACCGCCGCGCCCATGTGCGAGACCTCCCCGATGCGGCCCCAGAAGCGCTCGTTCGCGGCCGCGACCCGCGCCTCGAACTCGCCGGCGTCGGCGGAGCGGCGCCAGGTGTCGGTGGCGTGGCGCCAGGCGTCGGCGGTGCTCGTGGCGACCGCCACGTAGACGTAGACCTCGTGATGCTCCGCCAGCTCCGCGTCGCGGTCACGGCGGGTCGCCGCGGTCTCCTCGACCAGGCGCTCGAACTCGGCGAGCGTGGCCCCGGAGGCCTCGTCCCGCATCTCGAACAGGGTGGCCGCGAGGTACGTGCCGTGGCGGAGGTTCGCGCGCGCGCGGAGCAGCTCGACCACCTTCAGGCGCTCGAGCGCGTCCGCGCCCCGGAAGAGCGCCGCGACCCGCTGCTCGTCGAAGTCGAGCCGGGCGTCGCACTCCTCGCAGAGCTGCTGCGCGATCCACACCGGACCGCGCTGCGCGCGCCAGCTCGCGAAGAACTCCTTGCGGTGCGCGAGGCTCGGCACCTGTCGGGCTTGCCGGAGGCTGACCTGGGCGCGCCGCGGCTCGCCGCCGGGGCGGACGCCGACGCCGGGGTCGCCGTCGAGCATGTAGGGGCCGGACATGGGGACTCCTCGGGGCGAGCCCTGGCATCGCGGCGCGGCGGCGGCCACGGCACGTCATGGTAGCCCCCCGGCCGACGCCGGGGGGCAGCCGCTCGCCGCGCGCGGGCCCGACCTCGGCGCCGCGCGGACGGCCCGGAGGCCAGCCGCCAGGGCTCGAGCGCGTCGAGCCTCGCGCGGGCGCCGCCGCGCCGTCAGCGCTGGCCGGCGAGCGCCTCGGCGCGCGCGAGCGCGGCCAGCGCGCCCGCGTGGTCGTCGCGTCCGCGGAGCAGGTCGGCCAGGAAGCGCCAGGCCTGCGGCGCCAGCGGGTCGGCGTCGAGCGCGGCGTGGACGGCCGCGAGCGCGCCCTCGGCGTCGCCGAGCCGCGCGCGCGCGAACGCCTCGAGGGGCAGCGCCGCCGTGAACGTGGGGTCGAGCCGGCGCGCGACCTCCGCGGCGGTCGCGGCGCGCTCGAACTCGTCCATGGCGACGAGCGCCGCCGCCGCCGAGAGCGCGACGACGGGGTCGGCGCCCGGCGCGGTCAAGTGCGCCTCGACCGGGGCGAAGGCGGCGAGCCGGGCGGCGCGCGGCTCCGGCGGGGTGGCGCTCGCCTGCGCGAGCGCGAGGCAGCCCGCGGCCAGGCCGTCCGCGCCGGGGGCCCGGGCCCGAGCGAGGTGCTCCCGGGCGCCGGCCGGGTCCCCGGCGGCGGTGGAGCGCATGGCGAGCAGGACGCGGGCGACCGGCTCGTCCGGCTCGAGCGCGAGCGCCCGGTCGGTGGCCGCGACGCCCCCCGGGCCGTCGTCGTCGCGGGCGTGCTCCAGCGCGACGAGGGCCCAGGCGCGCGCCGCGCGGCGTGCGAGGGCGGGCGGGGCCTCCCCGGCGCGCGCGAGCGCCTCCTTCAGCTCGGTCAGCCGCCGCCGCTGCGCGGAGGGGCCGCCCGGGAGCGAGGCGCCCGCGGGCGACGCGAGGACCGCCTCGAGGCGGGCCAGCCCGTCCTCCCGCGCCCCGAGCGTGAACAGGGCCTCGCCCTCGAGCGCCGCGAACCGGACCTGCGTCGCCGCGTCGGCGGTCCCGCGCGCGGTCCGCTCGGCGACGGCCGCGACCTCCGCGTGCCGCTCCAGCGCGCCCGCGCAGCGCAGGCGGAAGATCGCGGCGTGGCGGTCGTCCGGCGCGAGGAGCGCGGCGCGGCGCGCGTGGATCAGGGCCGCCGTAGGGTCCCCGCCCGCGAGCGCCACGTGGGCGCGCGCGCGCGCGAGACCTGGCGTGTCGTCCCGCGGCGGGCCCGCGTGGGCCAGGACGCCGGCGGCCCGCGCGGTGGCCTCGGTCCGCGTGCGCGCGCTCGCGCGG
>JANJTH010000279.1 GCA_024711205.1 Planctomycetota bacterium
CGGCGTCGGCGTCGCCGCCCGCGTCGTCGCCGGCCCGCGCGGGCGCGGCGCGGGCCAGCGCGAGCGCGCCGGCGGCGAGCGCCGGTGCGAGCGCGCTGGCGGCGGAGCCACGCCCGAGGCGGTGGCGGCGCGTCGTGGTCATGTCGTCCCTCCCCGGGGCCGCGCAGCGGTCGCGCGCGCGTCCCCGCCCCTCGCTACGGGGCCGCGGCCCGCGGGCGAAGCGCGCCCCTCAGCCGGGCGGGGGGACGCCGAGCGCCCAGGCGACCCACAGCGCCGCGTAGGCGCTCGCGTGGAAGGCGTAGTAGGAGAGGGGCCCGAAGCGCGCGTGCGCGAGCTCCTCGGGCGGGCGCCCGGCCGTCGGGGCGGGGTGGACGACGAGCCGGTAGGCGAGCGCGCCGAGCGCGACCCCCGCCACGCCGTCGACGACGAAGTGCTGCTTCACGGTGCAGATCGCGACCGCGATCCCGAGCACGATCGGCACGGCGAGGAGCCCGGCGCGGCGGTCCGCCTTGGCCGCGCAGAGCGCCGCGAGCGTCGCGACCGACAGGTGCAGGCTCGGGAACAGGTTCGTCGGCGGGTCGAGCGCGAGGTTCACGCGCAGCCCCCACCCGTGGAAGGTCCCCGGGTCGATCGTGGCCAGGTCCGGGCGGATCCCGATCGACGTGACCGGGAACGCGACCCAGCAGGCGACGGACGCGGTCGCCACGACGGCGTAGGCGAGCGCGACCCGCCGGAACAGCCACCGGCACCGCACGACGAAGGCCGGGTAGAGCATGGCCGTGTAGACCCAGGCGTAGAGGTAGATCGTCCAGGGGACGAAGGGGATCGCGTCGTCGACCCAGGTCCCGAGGGAGCGGGCCTGCGCCGGGTCGGTCGCCAGTCCGACGGCGAAATAGCCGACGAAGGTGTAGACCGCGAGCGCGACGACGAGGAGGACCTTCTCGCGGAGCGCGGCGCGGGGGCGTGCGTCCGGGGCGGCGGGCGGCGGGGCGGGGGGGTCGAGGGCAGGGAGGCGCAAGGGGCGGGCTCGGCGGCGACGGGCCGCTCCCCAGACCGTAGCGCGCGGCGCGCCCGCGCGCTGGGGCGAGGGGAGCGCGCCCGGCGGGGACCCGTGACGGGGCCCGCCGCGCGGGCTACCGTACGGGCGCGGGCCGGTGCAGAGCCTGGAGGCAGGGCGTGGCGAGGGTCAGCAAGCGCTTCGTCCGCGTGACGACCGGGGTGGCCGGCGCGGGCGGCGCCGTCCTCTTCGGCTCCTTCGGCTGGATCGTCCACCAGGACCTCCGCGACGCGCGGCGCACGATCGACGCGCTCCGCGCCGAGTCGCGCGAGCAGCGCCAGTCGCTCGCGACGCTCGAGGAGCGGCTCGGGCGCGTCGGGCGCGAGCTGCTCGACGTGCGCGAGCTCGAGGGCGAGGCGCGCGCGCGGCTGCTCCGCGAGCTCGAGGCCCGGGACCGCGGCGAGTCCGCGGTCGTCCGCGAGGAGCTCGAGCGGCTCGAGGAGCGGGTCCGCGCGCTCCGCGCGGCCGCGGAGGAGCACACCCGGCTGCTCGCGGCGTCGCGCGCCGGCGAGGACACGGAGCAGCGCTACCGCGTCCTCATGGCGCCCACGGTCCGCGTGAACGCCCGGGCCGAGGTCGGCTCGGGGACGCTCCTGTGGAGCCGCTCCACGGGCGACCGCGCGCGCAGCTACGTGCTCACGGCCTGGCACATCGTCCAGGAGGAGCCCGCGCTCCAGGGCGGGCCGGCGACGCTCGAGGTCGACGTGTTCGCCGACGGCGCGCTCCTGCGCACCGAGCGCGCGCGCGTCGCCGCGCGCGACGCGCGGCTCGACCTGGCGCTCCTCGAGGTCGAGGGCCGGCACGTCTACGACCGCCTGGCCCGCCTGCCGACCCGGGCCGAGGTCGCGGGCGTGCGCGTCTTCTCGCCCGTCCACGCGATCGGCTGCCCGCTCGGGTATCCGCCGCTCCCGACCTCGGGCGAGCTGACGACGCGCGACAAGACCCTCGACGGGAACCACTACTGGATGATCAACGCGCCGACGATCTTCGGGAACTCGGGCGGCGGGATCTACCTGGCGCGCGACCAGGCCCTGATCGGCGTGCTCTCGCGGATCTCCGCCTACAAGAACATGATCGACGTGGCGGTCCCCCACATGGGCCTCGTGACCCCGATCGACCGGGTCTACGACTGGCTCGAGGCCACCGACTACGCGTTCGTCTACCGCGACCGGCTCGCCGCCCGGCCGGCGGAGGCCGCGGCGGACCTCGCGCCGGTGCGGACGGCGACGACGACGGTCCCGGCCTCGGCGCCGGGCGAGTAGCGCCCCCGGCCCCGGCCCCGGCGGCGCCGGGCCGCGAGCCCTTCAGCCCTCGAGCAGCCGTCGCTTCGCGGCCTCGAGCTCCTCGGCCGACAGGTCCCCGCTCGCGCGCAGCGCCGCGAGGCGCTCGAGCTGGGCCACGAGGTCGCCGGGCGCGGGGTCGGTCGAGGCCGAGGCGGGGTCCGCTCCCGCCGGCGGGGCGCCGGCGGGCGTGGGCGCCTCCGCCCGGTGCGCGCTCGCGGCGCCGTCGTCGGGGGCGCTCGCGTCCGGCGGGGCCTCGCGCCGGCGCGGGGTGACCTGGATCCGGAGCCGGTCGGCGGCCGCTCGGGCCCCGTCGTCGCCCGGCGGCGGCGTGCTCGGCGCTGGCCCGATCGTCTTGCGGAGGGGCGCGGCGCCTCCGTGCGCCGCCGCGCCGCGCCCGGGCCCGACCTCCTCGCCCGGGTCATCGCGCCCCCTGGGCGGCCCCGCCCCGAGGGTCTTCGCGCGGGAGGCGCCCGCCGGGTCCGGTCGAGCCCGGGCCGCGGCCGATCCGTCCCGCGCCTCGGCCCCTCGCGCGGGGGCGACGGGCGCGGGCTCCTCGCCGGGTCCGCTCCGCGGGCCCGGCGAGGG
>JANJTH010000281.1 GCA_024711205.1 Planctomycetota bacterium
GACCTGCGGCGCGTGCGGCGGCGCGCTGCCCGACGAGGCCAGCCACTGCCCGGCCTGCGGGGTCCGCGCGCGCGCCGCCTGCCCGCGCTGCGCCGCCGTGTGCGCGCTCGACGCGGTCGTGTGCGCGCGCTGCGGGGTCGACCCGCGCGAGGTCGAGGCCGCCGCGTGCGGCGGCTGCGGCGCCTCCGTCGACACCCCCTTCTGCCCTCGCTGTGGGCGCCCCGCCCCCGGCGCCGACTCGCCCGCCGAAAGGAGCCCACCCCGATGACCGCCCCCGAGCCCCGGCCCGCGCGCCGCGCCCCGCTCTTGCTCGCCTCGACGTTCGCGTTCCTGGCGGCCACCGCCGGCGGCGGCGCCGGCGGCTGCTCGTCCTCCGAGAAGGACGGGGCCGCCGCGACCGACTCGTCGACGAAGGCCGACGCCAAGCCCGCCGACGGCGAGGCGAAGCCGGCCGACGCCAAGCCCGCCGACGCCAAGCCCGCCGACGCGGCGGCCGACGCCAAGCCGGCCGACGCCAAGCCCGCCGACGCGGCGGCCGACGCCAAGCCCGCCGACGCGAAGCCCGCCGACGCGAAGCCCGCCGACGCCCCGACCGGTCCGCGCCCGACCCCCGTGCGCTAGAGGCCCGGCCGCAAGCGCCGCCTCGCCTCCGCTCGCCTGCGTCGACGCTCGCGTCGTTGGTCGCAACGCACAGTCCCTCCAGGAACGCTCGAGTTGCTCCCGCCTCGCGAGCGACGACGCCCGCTTCGCGGAGGGCCTCGGCGGGCTCTCCGGCCGGGCCTCGAGCGGCCAGGGTCCGCGGCGCCCGTCCCCCCACGCCCTGCGCCCCGCCGTTGCGGGCGCCAGGGCCGTGCTACCCTCCCCGCCGCCTCCCGCGGAGGGGAGCGCCCATGACCCAGGCCCCGACCTCGCACCCGTACCGCTCGCACCACTGCAACGCGCTCCGCCGCGAGGACGCCGGCCGGACCGTGCGCCTCGCCGGCTGGGTCTACCGCAAGCGCGACCAGAAGCACCAGGTGTTCGTCGACCTGCGCGACCACCACGGCGTGACGCAGCTCGTGTTCGACGAGGGCGCGGGCGAGCTCGTCGAGCGCGCGCGCGAGCTGCGCGCGGAGAGCGTGGTGTTCGTCGAGGGCACGGTCGCGCTGCGCGAGAAGGGCAACCCGAAGCTCGACACCGGCGACGTCGAGGTCGTCGTCTCGCGGCTCACGATCGACTCGATCGCCGCGGAGCTGCCGATCCAGGTCGCGATCCCCAAGGGCGAGAGCGACCGCGACGGCGAGGAGCTCCGCCTGCGCTACCGCTTCCTCGACCTGCGGCGCGAGCGGCTCCACCGGAACATCGTGCTCCGCGACGCGGTGATCCGCGCCATGCGCGACCACATGCACGCCGAGGGGTTCGTCGAGTTCCACACGCCGATCCTCACGAACAGCTCGCCCGAGGGCGCGCGCGACTACCTCGTGCCGAGCCGCGTCCACCCGGGCAAGTTCTTCGCGCTGCCGCAGGCCCCGCAGCAGTGGAAGCAGCTCCTCATGTGCTCGGGCTACGACCGTTACTTCCAGATCGCGCCCTGCTTCCGCGACGAGGACGCGCGCGCGGACCGGGCCCCGGGCGAGTTCTATCAGCTCGACCTCGAGATGGCCTTCGCGACCCAGGACGACGTGTTCGGCGTCGTCGAGCGCCTCTACCAGAAGCTCCCGGCCGTCGTCGCCTCGCCCGACCGCCCCGCGAAGAAGATCGCCCACTTCCCGTTCCCGCGCCTGCAGTACTGGGACGTGATCGACCGCTTCGGCTCGGACAAGCCCGACCTCCGGTTCGGGCTCGAGCTGACGGACGTGACCGACGCGCTCCGCGGGACCGGCTTCGGGCTGTTCGCCGACGCGATCGCGAGCGGCGGCCGGGTCAAGGCGCTCCGCCTGCCCGGGCTCGGCAAGGACGGCAAGGGCGCCGCGCGCCGGCTCGAGAAGGCGGTCAAGGAGAAGGGCTACGGTGGGCTGCCGCACCTGTTCTTCAAGGCGGGCCCCGGCGGGGCGGGCCTCGAGGCCGACGGCTCGCTCAAGAAGGCGCTCACGGCCGACGAGGCCGCGCGCGTGGCCCAGGCCACGGGGGCCGCGGCCGACGACCTCGTGTGCTTCGGGTTCGGGACGCGGCTCGCGGCCGCGAAGGTCCTGGGCGAGGTCCGCCTGCTCGTCGGGCGCGAGCAGGGGCTCGCCGACCCCGACGTGCTCTCGTTCTGCTTCGTGACCGACTACCCGTTCTACGAGCTCGACGACGAGGGCAAGGTCGCCTTCTCGCACAACCCGTTCTCCATGCCGCAGGGCGGGCTCGAGGCCCTGAACGGCCTGGACCCGCTCGAGATCCGCGCCTTCCAGTACGACATCGTCTGCAACGGGATCGAGCTGAGCTCGGGCGCCGTCCGCAACCACCGCCCGGACATCATGTATCGCGCGTTCGAGCTCGCCGGCTACTCGCAGGCCGACGTCGACCGCGAGTTCGGGCACATGATCGCGGCGTTCCGCTTCGGCGCCCCGCCCCACGCGGGCATGGCCCCGGGCGTCGACCGCACGATCATGATCCTGCTCGACGAGCCGAACATCCGCGAGGTCGTGGCCTTCCCGAAGAACCAGCGCTGCCAGGACCTGCTCGTCAACGCGCCCAGCGAGGTCCGGCCGAAGCAGCTCGAGGAGCTGCACATCCGGATCGTGCACCCGGCGAGCTGACGGCGTGGGGCCGGGCGACGACGTGCACCCGGCCCCGCCTCGACCGGCCTCGGGCCCGTGGGCGCCCCGCGCCGCCCGGCGCCTCGCCGCTGCGACGACCTGGGTGCTCGCCGCGTGGGCGGCAGGCGTCGCGGCCCCGACCTGGGGCCAGGACGCGGCGCTCGCGCGCCGCGAGGTCCCCCCCGTGGGCTGGGACGGGGCCGCGCCCGTGGACCTGCTCGTGTGCCTCCACGGCTCGGGCGGCGACGAGGACGAGTTCCACCGCGGCCTGTCGGTCGCCGCGCCGGCCGCGCGGCGGTTCTACCGGGTGTATCTGCGCTCTCCGGACCGGCAGGGCTGGCCACGGGGCGCCGCCGCCGCGGTCGCGGCGGTCCCGAGCGACGTCGCCGCCCGCGTCGCGGTGCGAGGGCGCTACCTGCTCGGCTACTCGGCGGGCGGAAACGCCGCGACCGAGGTCCTGCGCGCGGCCCCTGCGGCCTTCGACGGGGTCCTCGTGCTCGGGGCGATCGGCGGTCGGCTCCCGCTCGTCGAGCCCGACGCGCACGCGGCCCGGCTGGCCTGGGTCGTGGGCGACGACGACCCCCACGTCCCGCCCGACCGGCTCGCGCTCCTCCGGGAGCACCTCGCCGCCGGCGGCTACGGCCCCGACCGCGCAGGCGCTCGACTGGCTGCGCGCGGGCCTCGCCGCGCGGACCCCGGTCCCCGAGGCGCTCGGGGAGCCCCTCGCGCGCGCGGCCCAGCTCACGGCGGGGGCCACGGACGAGGCCGGCGACGCGGCGTTCGAGCGGCTCGTGCGCGAGGTGGAGCGGACGCCGTCCGCCGCGGCTCGCGCGGCCCTGGCCGCGGCGCTCCGCGCTGGCCTCGCCGACCGGGTGCCGAAGAAGGTCGCGCGCGCGGCCCGCGCGCTCGGGCGGGTCGGCGATGCGGGGGAGGCCGACGGCGAGGCCCTCGCGAAGCTGCTCGCGCGCGCGCGGGAGCAACCCCTCGCGCTCGCGGCGGTCGAGGCCCTGGGCGCGCTCGGCGGCGAGGCCGCGCGCGCCGCGCTCGTGGCGCAGCTCCGGCGGGCCGCGGTCGCCCCCGAGGTGGCCGTGGCCTGCGCGCAGGCGCTCGCGCGCGCGGGCGACGCGGACGACCTCGACGACTTGATCGACCTGCTCGAGCGGGCCGAGAAGCGCGGGCCGCCGGAGTTCGCGGCCGCGCTCGAGGACGCGCTGCGCGCGATCACGGGCCAGGAGGTCCAGGGCGGGCGCATGTGGCGCGCGTGGCGGCGCGCGCAGCGCCGGGCAGCGCGGTGAACGGGCCGCGGGGCCCGGCGCTGCGCAGTCCGCCGCCGCACGCGCGAGCCGTCGGCGGCCTGGCGGCGCGCGCAGCGCCGGGCAGCGCGGTGAACGGGCCTGGGGGGCGAAGGGGTCAGGCGGAGGCGGCTGGAGGACCGTGGGGCCGGAGGAGGGAGGAGAAGAGGGGGGAGAGGGAAGAGGAAGAAGGAGGGCAAGGGCAAGGGCAAGGGAAGAGACGGGAGGCGGTCGCGCGAACCGCGGGAACGGGAGCGGGAGCGGGAGAAGAGGCGGGAGCGGGGCTCGGCCCGTGACGGAGCCCGCGCTGCTCGTCGGCTACGACGCGACGGTCGACGCGCTCGAGGCCGAGCTCGACCGGGCCGGGGCGGGGTGCGAGGTCCGGCTCGCGGTCTACCTGATCGAGCCCGGGTGGTCCTCGCGACGCGTCCTCGAGGCGCTGCGGCGCGCGCTCGCGCGCGGGGCGCGCGCCGCGGTCGCCGTCGACGGGACCGTCGTGTCGGGGCTCTCGCGCCTCGTCGAGCGCACGGGCACGCTGTTCCCCGAGCTCGCGCGCGTCGCCGCGCGCTCCGGCGGCCGGCTCGCGGCGACGCGGCGCCGGACGCCCGACCACGCGAAGTACCTCCTCGTGCGCCGCCCCCCCGGCGGGCCCTTCGGGCCTTCCGCGGCCGTCCTCGGGGGGGTCAACCTGGGCGACCGCTTCCGGGTCTGGGACGACCTCGCCGTGCGCGTCGAGGGCGACGCCGCGCTCGACGCGCTCGAGCGCGCGCTCGCGACGGGCGCGGGCGCGCCGCCGGGGGGCCCGCCCGCGCGGGC
>JANJTH010000312.1 GCA_024711205.1 Planctomycetota bacterium
GGGCCGCCGGGGCGCGGGCCCGGCCCTGGACCGCCTGCCGGGCGGGGCCCCGGCGGGCCACCGGGCCGAGGCCCCGGGGGCGGCCCACCGGGGCGCGGGCCCGGTGGACGCGGAGGCTGAGAGCCGTGCGGAGGACCAGGAGGGGGGGGCTGGGTCACGCGGCGACCTCGCTCGTCGGGGCGCTGCCGCCCGCGCGACCTCGCGAAGGCGTCACCGCTGCCCCGCAGAGGGTAACCGCGGGCGCCCGGGCATTCCACGAGCGGGCCGCGCGCGCGCGACCAGGGCGGGCGGAACCGAGCGAGCGCGCCCGCGACGCCCCACCGCCCGGGGCGAGGCCGCCGCGGTGACCCGGGTGGAGACGCCGGCTCGCCGCCGCGCGGCCCCCCTCGCGCGCGCCGTCGGTCGCGGCACGCGGCCCCTCCGACGAGCGCGCGAGGCGCTCCCGCCTCGCGACGACGACGCTGCTTCGTCGGGGGCTTCGCGCGCCTCCGGCCCGACCTCCCGCCAGGGCGCGCGGCGGCGGCCGCTCGCCGCGTCGTCGCGCCCGCGTTCCGAGGCCGTCGGCGCGAGTATGATCGCGCCCCATGGCGAGACGCCCGGCCGACGACGATCGCCGCCGCCCGACCGCGCGCGGCGCGTCGGGTCGCGTCGCCAGACCAGGTCAGGGCGACGACCGGGGCGAGCGCGAGGCCCCCGTCCCGCGGCGCGGCACGGGGAAGGCGAAGCTCGAGCGCCCCGCGGCGACGCCGGGGCGCGCGCGACCGGCGCGCGCGTCGGGGCGGCAGCGCGCGCCGGAGCCCCCCCCGGAGCGGAGCGCCCGCCCCGAGCGCGCGCAGGCCGATCGTCCGGAGGCGGGCGGACACCCGCTCGTCGCCGGCCCCGACCTCCTCCCGCGCCCCGGCGCGCCCATGCAGATCGATCGCGTCGACCGCGAGGTGCGCCGGATCGTGGGCGAGCTGCGCGAGGCGTGCGGCGCGTGCGGCTACCGGCGCCTGTGCGCCTTCGCCCCGGTCAAGCTCCAGATCGAGGCCCACGCGGCCGAGCAAGCCGGCGGCGCCGCGGCCGCCAAGAAGACGAAGCACCGCCACGCGCCCGTGCTCGACCAGGGGCTCGCGCGGCTCGCCGCGCTCGACGGCCCCTGGGAGCGGGCCCTCGCGCGGCTCCTGTTCGGGCGCGAGAAGGACGCGCTCCTCGCGGGCTGCCTGCTCGCCCGCGCCTGGCGGCGCGACCACGCGCCCCTCCGCGCGCTCCTCGCCTACACGCTCGAGCGCTGCGACGTCGAGCGCCAGAAGGAGGAGCTCGCCGCCCGCGGCTCCGACGACGCGACCGGGCTGGCGCCCGGGCAGGGCGTGGCGCCGGAGGTCCTCCAGGCCCGCATGTTCCGCGGGCACGTGCTCCGGCTCGCGTCGTTCTTCCCCGACGAGGACGTCCTCGTGGCCATGCAGGAGCTGCTCGTGCTCGCCCCCGACGACGAGGGGCGGGTCGATCAGCTCGAGGCCGTGGCGGCGCTCGCGCTCCTGATCGGCCGGCGCCTCCCGGGCGCGAAGTGGATCCGCGCGCTCGAGAAGGACGCCAAGGGCCCGTTCCGGGCCACGTTCGCGGCCCGCGACCCGGGCGGCGGCGCGGTCGACCTGTTCTTCCCGTACCGGCGCGGCAAGCGGCGCAGCTACCTCTACCTGCGCCGCGACCCCGGGCAGGTCGAGCGGCTCACGAGCGTCGACAAGATCCGGATCGACTCGCTCCTCTACCGCGTGTTCCTCGTGTTCGGCCCCGACGAGCACAAGACGCACCGCGTGTTCAAGGAGCTGTGCCGGCACCTGAACGTCCGCGCCGGCAAGTTCAACGCGAACCACGTGCTGGCCGGCTTCCAGCGCCTCTCGCGCGACGACCTCCTCCTGCTCGCCGTCTACGCGCCCGCGCTCGCCCGCGCGGTCGGGCACTACCTCGAGCTCGAGGACCTCCACCAGCTCGTGAAGCTGCTCTACGCGCTGCGCGGCGAGAGCGGCCGCCGCGGCGAGGCGAAGTCCGCCGCGCACGAGCAGGTCGTGCGCCGCCGCGACGAGTGGGAGCGCCTCGTGCGCGCGCTCGGGGCGGAGACGGTCAAGCAGGTCTTCGCGCTCCTGTTCCGGCTCAACGCCTCCTACGTGAAGCGGATCTACACGACGCCCACCTACCTCAAGATCGGCGAGGTGGCCTACCTGCTCACGGCGCTCTCGGGCTGGAACCCCAAGGGCCTCGAGGTCGAGCTCAAGCAGGGCAAGAAGGCGCTCGCCTTCGTCGCCTACGGGCTGCAGCCGCCGAGCAAGTGGTCGCGCGTGCGCGTGGGCAAGCTCCAGCGCGCGCGCCTGCGGGCCGAGGACAAGGGCCAGGACGAGCTCGTGCGCGCCGCCGAGCAGGGGCAGCGCTACATGGCGCTCCTCCACGGCTACGACCGCTTCGACGACCTCGCGCGCGACGCCGCCGCCGAGGGGTGGGAGCCCCCCGCCGAGCCGCCGCGCCGCCAGCCCCGCGCGGGCGACGTCTCGGGCGAGGACTTCAGCGAGTTCGAGGACGACCGCGACTCCGACACCGGCGACGTCGACGAGCCCGCCGAGGGCGACGACGACGGCTCCGACACGGGCGACGAGGAGATCGTCATGTTCGCGGACGAGTCCGAGACCTACGAGGACGGGCGCCTGCGCACGCAGCGGCTCAAGCGCGGAGGGCGGCGGTAGGCGGGGCGGCCGCGCCGATCGCGGTCAGTCCGCGCGCACCTCGTCCCGGCCCGGGTAGTAGAGCCTGAGCCGCTCCGCGCTCGGTAGCCCCTCGAAGTCCGCCTCCGGGATCTCGAGGCGGCGGCCGTCCCGGAGATCGACCTTGTAGACCCTCCGCTCGCGGTCCAAGGTCGTGGCGACGTGCTGGTCGAGCACGGCCGACAGGGGGAGCACCGCCGCGACCTCGCCGAACGGGTCGACCGCCTCGAGGCTTCCGACCTCGGGGTCGTACCGGAACTTGCCGCGCACTTCCTCGACGACCTCGAACGGGGCGGGCGCGACCTGCTCCTCCGGCTCGCCCTCGACCGACGCCGGCGCTTGGACGGGCGTGGCCGGCGGCGGCTCGGACGATCGCCCCACGGCAGGCGCCGGCGAGGCCGGGGCGTCCCTCCTGAACAGCAGGCTGGTCGCGACGCCGCCTACCACGAGCAAGACGAGCAGGATCCAGACGGGCCTCAGGTCGACCTCGAGCTTCTGCATGGCGTGTTCCCTCCTCTGCCTGGGCAAGGCGAAGGCCCGCGCGGCGCGCCGGGGGCGACCTCGCGGGCCTTCGCCGGGCCGACGACGGCCCGCGCCGGCTCAGGGCGCGTCGACGCGCCGGCCCTCGCGGACGTAGTAGGTGGCGTCGCCCGCGGCGCCGTCGACCAGGTTGTAACCATACCCGCCGTTGCGGAGGCGATAGTCGTAGTTGATGTACGCCTCGCGGATGTCGTCGCCGTGCGCGTTCTTCCAGTTCGTGTCGTACTTGTTGAGCACGGGGTCGAACAGGGAGTTGAACTGGGTCGACGTGAGCCCCGGCCGCTGCATGTTCGACTTGTTCATCCAGTTGTCCCGCGCGTGCTTGATCCCGGGCGCGAGATAACCCACGTGCTCGGCCGCCAGCCCCCCGTTGATCGTCATGCCGAAGGTCGACCGCCCCGCGATCCGCTTGCTCGCGTAGACGAACGCGTCCACGCGGCGGACCTCACGCGGCCAGGTCGTCATGCCCTGCTCGATCACGTTCACGCCCCAGCCCCGGTTCTTCACGTAGACCGCGTCGCGGTCGTCGCCGGCGTAGGTCTTGAACACGTTCGAGTTGCCCGTCGCGTTCGAGAGGTTGTGGGTCGAGTGAGAGCTGTCCTCGTGGACGTAGCGGCCGCGGTTGCTGGAGGAGAGCTGGTGCCCGTCGATCGAGGTCGACCACGTGTCCTTCCAGTACGCTCCGAGCTCCTTCTCCTGGCGGGCGGCGCTGTTCAAGGGCTCGGTGCGCCAGACCATGTTCTCGTAGCGCTCCGTCCCGAGCACCTGGCGGAACTCGGTCTGGGACATCCAGGGCTGGAACGTCCCGGCCTTGTTGTCCGCCGCGTTCGACTGACGGACGATGTTGCCCGGTGCCACGATCGGGTCGTACATCTGCGGGAACAGGTCGTTCCGCACGACGCTCTGGCTCGCATTGTCGTTGTTGGCCTTGGTCGCGAGGGGGGTGCCCGAGTCGAACTCCACGACCCGCGAGGGGGGCACCACCTCGCCCTTGTCGTTCACGAAGTCGGACCCGACCTTCTTCAACTCGTTCGAGACGACCGCGCCGTCCGTCCCCGGGTGACCCGCCTCGAAGTAGCGGCGGAAGCTCGAGCCGCCGCTGTTGGTGCCGCCCGACCCGGACCTGCGGTCGAGGCCGAACTCGGCGTTGATGAACTCCTGCCCCTGCCGCTGCCGCGACGGCGCCATGGTCCCGTCGTCGTTGCGGTAGGTCCAGTCGCCCATGATCACGTTCGAGCGCGCCGCGAGCCGGAGCTCACCGGCGTTCGCCTCGTTCGCGAGCGACTGTCGGGCCGCGTCGTCGCCCGGGAGCGGCCACTGGGCAGGCTTGGCGGAGTCGTGGAGGTACACGTCGCCCACGATGTACAGGTTGCGGCCCGCGTAGATCGCGCCCTTCCCCGTGTAGGGGCCGCGGATGATCACGTCGCCCTTGGCGAAGATGTCGCCGTCGAGGTTGATCGGGTTGTCGGGCGTCCCGATCAGGATCAGGTTGCCGTCGACCACCGGGCTCATGGTGCCCTGGGAGAGGGGCTCGAGGTCGCTCTGGTAGCTCCCGCCCAGGGGCACGCGCCACACGCCGGGGTTGTTCGGGTCGGAGGGCAGGCCCGTGGTCGTCGTCGGGCCGGCCCACGCAGTCCCGCCCGAGGCGGCCGCCTGGAGCTCGGCCTGCTCGACGTCGACGGCCGGGAAGTCCGGCACCCCGTCGTTGCCGATCGTGTCCTGGGGCAGCTTCGGCCCCGTGTAGTCGAGCTTGACCTCGCCGGACACGACCATCCGCCCCGCCTGCATCGGCGTGGGGGTGCCGAAGGTGACCGCGTTGGTCGCATACGAGCCGGCGGACGTATAGATGTCCCCGTCGATGGACGAGCCGTTGTTCGTGTGGTGGCTCGGGTTGAACGTGTTGATCGCGCCCACGTCACCCTTGATCCGGACGTGGCACCACATGCAGTTCGTGGTCACCGAGAGCATGGCCAGGTCGAAGATCGGGTTGTTGCCCCAGACCAGCCGGGTCCTGATGCTCTGCGCCCTGCGATGGTCGGCGCGCTGCGCGCCGACCGCGGGCGCCGTGGCCGCGACGAGCTCGATCCAGTTGCCGGCGCCCGGCGTGGCGACCTCGGAGATCCAGGCCCGGACCTCCGGCAACGCCGCCCAGGTCCGCGCCGACGTCCGCCCCGGCGCGACCCCGTTCGCCGCGCGGACGCGCGTGTCCAGCCAGAGCGCCGGGGTGAGCCCGCTCGTCTGCCAGTCCGCGACCAGCTCGAGCCGCAGGAGCTCAAGCGCGGCCTCGCATCGGTACGCGATCGCGGAGTTCTGCCGGTCGACCGACTCGTCTCGTCGGCTCGTGTCGGTCATGACCGCGGTCGTGACCGCGAGCGCACCCAGGAGCATGCCCATCACGAGGACGAGCACGAGCGTGGACCCGCGGCGCCTCCTTGCCTGCCTTGCCCTCATGGACCTACCTCCTCCAGCCGAAGTGCTCGCACGTTGAGCCGCGCGAGGCGACGAGACCCCGAGAACCCGAACCTGGACCTGACGACATCAGCGTCGGGCAGACACCCTGCTCAGGCGCACGACCCGCGCGGTCCGCCCCCCGCCCGCCGTGGGGAAAGGCCTCGAGGCCACGGTCAGGTTGATCTGGACCGCGTTGGGGTCTCCGTCCCCGACGCCCGCCCCGTTCACGGCGATCGCCGTCCCAGGCGCGCCTGCGGCGGAGAAGATCCGCACGGGCTGCGCGCCGTCGAAGGCGTTCTGCACGAAGTGCACGCGGCTCCCCCCGAAGGCCCGGGTCATGAGCGGGATCACGCTCCCGGCCCCGTCGAGCACCTCGAGGACGAGGCGCCCGGAGGCGACGGTGTCGGCCAGGTCGCCGTCCCCGTTGAAGTCGACCTGAGCGACGCCCTCGACGAGTCCGGGTCCGTCGGCGACGAAGCGCGCGCGGTACGCGAAGCCCTCCCGGAAGGTCGACGTCACCGCGTCGGCGCTCCCGCCGCCCACGAGCTGCCAGATCCCGGGCTCGAGGGCGAGGTCCCCGTTGAGGTCCCGGCCGTGCCGGAACGTCAAGGACGAGCCGTCGGCGGCGGCGGCCGAGTAGTCGACGGCCTGATACAGCGCGTCGCAGAAGGCGTCCATGGCCTCGTTGGCGGTCGAGACCACCTCCGCCTCGACCGTGGACTCGTTGCTCACCGCCGCGCCGGACAGGACGGAGCTGGACAGCAGCAGGACGAACAGCGAGACGAACACGACGACGATGGTGACCTCGGCGAGCGTGTAGCCCCTCCGATCGCGGCTCCGACGCATGGCCGTCACCCGCGCACGAAGCCGGACCGGGGAGCGATCACGGCGTCGAGCCAGACCTTCGGGGTCGCCTCGCGCCCCCAGTGGATCTCGACGCGGATCGGCAGGACCCGATATGCCCCGCCGGCGGGGACCACGTTCGCACCGCCGCTCGCGTCGAGGTCGACGCCGAAGGCCGGGTAGGGCACGGCGTCCCATGGCGCCGCCCCGTAATGGGCCCCGTCAGCGCCCGAGAAGAACTGGCGGGTCTCGTCGAGGCACACGATCACGCGCCCGTGCGGGGCGCCGTTCACCGTGGGCGGGAGGCCGGGCACGACGAAGGTCGGCGCCGCGAGGATCCCCTGCGCGAGCCCGGCGAACTCCGCGTCACCGGCGTTGCCCTGGGCGCGGAGCTGCTCGATCCGTGACTCGGCCGCGGCGCGCGCGACCACGTAGTGGCGGCTCTCCCCGGCGGACCGCCGGCTCGTCAGGAGGAGCCCGAAGACGGGGAGGATGATCAGCGTGACGAGCCCGAGCGTGACCGCCACCTCGATCAACGTCAGGCCTGCTCGACTCGTGGTGCGCCTCGGCAGCAGCATGCGGACCTCTCTTGCCCTCGTAAGCAACTTCAGCGCCACCGTGAGAAGGTGCGAAGTCGTGCACGCTGGCGGTCCCGCCAGCACTCCGGTGTACGGTTGCCCGGACAGTGTAGGGCGAGCCAGCCCATGGGGGCGAGGGGCTCACGGCACACATGGTGACTTCAAGTCAACCGTCGAGGGTCCTTCGGACCGCGGCGACCCCGTCCAGGGCCTCGGCGCCGGTGCGGATCCGCTCGGCCGGGTCCGGCGCGACGAGGCGCTCGAGGAGGTCGGCCAGCGGACCCGGGAGGTCCGGGAGGGTCTCGCGTACGGGCGGCAGCCCGCGCTCCAGGATCGCCGCGATCAGGGTCACCGGGTCCCGGTCGTCGAGCGGCGCCCGGCCCAGGAGGGCCTCGTAGGCCGTCACGCCGAGCGCGTAGAGGTCGACGCTCGGGTCGAAGTCGGGGGAGCGGAACACCTCGGGCGCGAGGTAGAGCGGGGTGCCGATGAACTCGCGGCTGAGCGTGATCCCGCGGTCGGGGAGGCGCCGCGCGAGCCCCAGGTCGCCGAGCACGGCCCCGCCCTCGGCGTCGAAGTAGATGTTCCCCGGCTTCACGTCGCGGTGCACGAGCCCCCGCTCGTGCAGGTAGCCGATCGCGGCCGCGAGCTCGCCGAGCAGGCGGACGACCTCGCCCGGCGGCCGCGGCCCCTCGCGGCGGATCCGGCCGCGGAGGGTCCCGCCCGGCAGGAGGTCCATGACGTAGTAGAAGCAGCCCTCCTCGCGCCCGCTCTCGACGAAGCGCACGAGGCGGGGATGGGCGAGCTCGCACAGGGTGTCGATCTCGCGCCGGAACCGGAGCATGGTCTCGGTGCTGCCGGTGAGGTGCGGCCACACCACCTTGAGGGCGCGCCGGGTCGGGTCGTCGCCGCGCGTGGCCTCGAACACGGCCGCCGTCCCGCCGCGGCCGATGCACGCGCCGAGGCGCCAGGGGCCGACCGCGCTCGGGATCGAGCCCCAGGCCTGCTCGGCCTTCGAGGGCCTCAGCGCGCGCCCGAGCTTCGCCGCGAGCTCCGCCTCGTTGACGGGCTTGATCAGGTAGTCCGTGGCCCCGAGCCGGAACGCCTCGCTCAGCAGGTGCTCCTCATCGGAGGCGGAGACGACGAGCACCGGGGGCGCGTGCTCACGGAGCCGCTCGCGGACGCGCGTCACCACGTCGAGCCCGGACAGGCCGGGCATCCGCATGTCGGTGATCACCGCGGCCGGCAGGTCGAGCTCGAGCCGCTCGAGCGCCTCGGCCGGGTCCGCGTAGGCGCACACGTCGTAGCCCCGCCGCCGGAGCCACGCGCCCAGCATGGCCAGGCAGACGCCGTCGTCGTCCACGAGGACGACTCGACGCGGCCCGGGCGACTCCTCCGCTGTCGACTCCGCCACCGCCGGCCGCCGCCCCCTCCCGCGCCTCGAACCGCACCGTACACCTCCGGTCGCGGCGGGGCCAGCGCGGCGCAAGGTGCGGGTCAGCAACGACCTGCGGGGCGCACGGCCGCCGGTCGCCTTGAGCGCTCCGCGCGGGAGGGCTAGTCTCCGCCTGGAGGCGTGGGGCCTCCGCGCCCGGCCTCTCGGGCGCGCGCGTGCGAGGTTTCGTCGCCCGGTGTCTTCTCTCGGGCGGCGGCCGCGTGCGCCGGGAGGGACGGACATGGACGTGCGGAAGCTGGCGCCTGGGGACCGGATCCTCGACTACCGCATCCTCGAGCGCCTCGGCGAGGGGGGCTTCGGCGAGGTGTTCCGCGCCGAGCACGAGGTGCTCGGGCGGATCGTCGCGATCAAGGTCCCGCGCGACCAGGGCGGCCTCGCCGCGCTCCGCCACGAGGGCGTCGTGCAGGCCTCGCTCGAGCACCCGAACATCGTGCGCACGCTCGAGCTGAGCCTGTCGTTCGACCCGCCCTACGTCGTCATGGAGTACGTGAAGGGCTCGTCGCTGGCCGAGCTCCTCAAGCGCGAGGGCCCGCTGCCCTGGCGGCGGGCGACCCGGATCCTGCTCGAGGTCGCGCAGGGGCTCGCGCACGCCCACGCGCACCGGGTCGTCCACGGCGACGTGAAGCCGGCGAACGTGCTCGTCGAGCACGCGCGCGACGGGCGGGTGCTCCTCACGGACTTCGGGCTCGGCCGCGTGTTCGAGGGCGCGCAGGGGAGCCTCCAGATCTCCCGCAGCCTCGAGCTGGCGACCTCCGGCGCCGAGGTCCAGGGGACGCTGCGCTACCTGGCGCCCGAGGTGCTCCGGGGCGAGACCGCGGACGAGCGGGCCGACGTCTACGCGTTCGGCGTGCTCCTGTTCGAGTGCGTCACGGGCCGCCTGCCCGAGGGCCGCGAGGTCCCGAGCGACCTCACGCGCGACCTGCCGCCCGAGCTCGACCGCGTGTTCACGCGCGCGTTCACGCGCCTCGAGCGGCGCCCCCGCTCGCTCGCGGCGACGATCGAGGACCTCCGCGCGGTGCTGCGGGCCCCGCCGTCGCCGGCGGCCCCCGGCGGGGCCGGCGCCCCCCCGACCGCGGCGCCGCCCACGACCGCCTCGCCCGCGCCGCCGTCGCTCCATCGGAGCGAGCACGTCGCGCGCCCGGCGCCGGCGGTGCCGGTCCTGGCGCTCCCCGGCCCCTCGGCCGCGCCGGCGCG
>JANJTH010000373.1 GCA_024711205.1 Planctomycetota bacterium
GCGCGCGCCGCCGCGCCGAGCCGCGCGGCCTCCGGCGTGCGCGCGAGCGCGAGGGCCGCCGCCCAGTCGCCGGGCGTCGCGCAGAGGAGCCCGGTCTCCCCGGGTCGCACGAGGTCGAGCAGCCCGCCGGCCGGGCTCGCCGCGACGAGGCGCCCGCAGGCCATCGCCTCGAGCACGACGTTCGGCGCGCCGTCGTGGACCGACGGCTGGGCCACGAGGTCGCACAGCCCGTAGGCGGCCCGGAGGGCGGCGTCGTCCTCGAGCCAGCCGACCTGGCGCGCGCCCGCGGGCAGGTGGCCGCGCGCCTCGGGGCGCACGTCGCCCACGACGAGCACCTGCCAGCCGTCGAGGAGCGGGCCGAGCGCGGCGAGGCGCTCGGCCCCGCGCTTCGCCTTGACCTCGCCGAACAGGCCGAGCACGGGCCGCGCGTCGAGGCCCCAGCGCGCGCGGAGCGCGGTCGCGCCGTCGGGGTCCGGCCGGAAGACCTCAGGGTCGACCCCGTTGCCGATCACCGCGGCGGGGACCCCCAGCCACGCCTCGACCTTGGCCGCCATCTCGCGCGAGACGGCCGTCACCCGCGTGGCCCGCTCGGCGGCCCAGCGGAGGAGCGCGAGGCGGTCGCCCCGGAACGGGTCGCGGTCGACGTCGTTGCCCCGGAGCGCGAGCACGACCGGGACCCGCCGCAGGCGGGCCGCCGCGACCGCGCACGGCCCGGCGGTCGTCCCGTAGTAGCCGAGCACGACGTCGGGGCGCCGCGCGTCGAGCGCCTCGAGCACGCGGTCGGTCCAGGCCTGGAGGTCGGGCGCGTCCGCCTGCGCGAAGCGCACCTCCGCGGCGTCCGCCCGCACCTCGCCCGGGAACAGCGCGTCGTCGGGCCGGCACACGGTCGCCTCGTGCCCGGCCGCCCGGAGCGACGCCGAGAGCCGCGCGCTGCTCCGCGCGACCCCGCCCCGGCGGGCCGGGGGGACGACCACGAGCACCCGCAGCGGCGACGCTCCCACCCCTCGGCCTCCGGCCGCGCCCGGCGGCCACCCCGCGGCGAGCCTAGCCGACCCGCCGCCTGCCGGGCGGGATCCCCCGTGCTAGGCTCGCCCTGGGCATGGACCGACCGGCGCTCCTCCGCGGGGCACACCTCATCTGCGCGCTCTCCTTCGCGACCTTCCTGGTCCTCGTGATCGGGGAGGAGTCGTGGTGGTACCTGCCGGTCGTCGACGCGCTCTCGGTCGGCGGCGCGGGCGAGCTCGTCGCGCGGCCGTGGTCCCTCCTGACGCACGTGTTCGTCCATCGCGATCCGCTCGAGGGCGTGCTCGCGACGGCGCTCCTGCTCCTCGCGGGCGCCCGCGTCGAGGAGCGCCTCGGGCGGGGGCCGTTCCTCGCCCTGTTCGGGCTCACGGCCGCCGGCGTGGCCCTCGCGCACGTCGTCCTCGTCGAGGCGGGCGTCACGCAGGCCCGCCTGTTCAGCGGCTCGATCGGCGCGTCGGCGGGGCTGCTCTCGGCCTACCTCGTGCTCTTCGGCGCGGAGCGCCGCGTCGGCAACGTCCCGTTCCCGGTCGTCTACGTGCTCACCGCCGGGCTCCTCGTCGCCATGCTGCTCACGATCGACGCCTACACGGAGCGGACCCGGGCCACGCGGGCCCGCGAGAAGACCGAGCTCGCGCTGCGCGGCGAGCGCCTGGGCCCCGACGAGCGCGTCGACGCGCTCTGGGAGGTCACGCTCCGCCGCCGGCTGCGCGCCGACCAGCTCGGCCACGGCCTCGGCCTGACGCTCGGCGTCGTGGCCCTGTTCGGGGTGCTCAGCGCGACCCGCGCCCGCGAGCGCTACCGCGTCCTGCGCGAGATCCGCGTCCTGCAGGAGGAGGTCGACGCGCGGGCCCGCGTCGAGCTGCTGCTGGAGAAGATCAGCCGCGACGGCCTCGGCTCGCTGTCGCGCCCCGAGCGGCGGTTCCTCCGCTACGCGAGCCGCTTCTACCGCTCTGGGCGGCTGCCGCTGGGCCCCGGACCGGCCTGAGCGACGCGCGAGGCCGGTGCCAGGCTGACCCGACCGGAGCTGGGTCGGCCTGAGGCCGGCCCAGCCCGGCGTGGACCCAGCAGCAGCGGAGCGGCGCCGCCCCCGGGGGCCGGCGCCCCGGACCGGCTACGCGTCGGCCGCGCTCGCCTCGCCGACCGCGTCCGTCGCCGCGGGCACCGTGTCGATCACCTTGGCCTTCATGATCTTGCCGGCCTTGAACGACACGACCGTCTTCTCGGGGACCTGCACCGAGTCGCCGGTCTTGGGGTTCCGCGCCGTGCGGGGACGGCGGCGCTTCAGCTCGAAGATCCCGAACTCGCGGAATTCGATCCGGTTGCCCCGGGCGAGCTCGTCGATGATCTGCTCCATGAAGACCTGAACGACCTGGCCGGTCTGCGTCGTGGTCAAACCATGACGCTCGCTGACCGCCTTCACGATCTCCTTCTTGCTGATCGTCGCCACGTTGCGCCTCTCGCCCTGGGCCTCATGGCCCTCGCGGGCGTAGGCTATCACTCGGGACCGACGACGTAAAGCCCAGCTTTCCCGCATGTTCGGGACGCGGCCCGGGCCGCGGACGGACGCGGCCCGGGCCGCGTCACGGCCCCGGTCCGCTGGAACCAGTCCGGCGCCTCCGCGGGCACGGGGGCGGCCCGGCGGCGAGCCCGCCGAGGTGCTAGTGGCCCTCGGGGATCACGGCCTTGTAGAGGCGGCGCTCCCGGAACAGCGCCACGAGCTCGGGATCGAGGTGCCGGTCCTTCGCCTCGAAGCCGAGGATCTCGAGCGCCTTGGGCACGGGGACGGCCTTCTTGTAGGGCCGGTCCCAGGCCGTCAGCGCGTCGAAGATGTCGGCCACCGCCATGATCTTCGACTGCGCCGGGATCTCGGCCTCGCGCAGGCCGTTGGGGTAGCCCGAGCCGTCGAGCTTCTCGTGGTGCGCGCCCGCGATCCGCGGCAGCTCGCGCAGCTCCTCGGTCCAGGGGATGCGCGAGAGGAACCGGTACGTGTGCGCGACGTGCGACTCGATCTCGAGCCGCTGCTCGCGGTTGAGCGAGCCGCGCGGGATCGCGAGGTCCCGGACCTCCTGATCGACGAGGAGCGGGCGGGCGGCCCCGTCCGCGTCCTCGTAGTGCTCGTGGCACAGGTGCTCGAGCGCGGCCTCGGCCCCGTCCGCGAGCACCTTCGGCTCGTTCGCGTCGACGACCGTCGCGAGCAGGCGGCGCAGCCGCGCCGACTCGTCGGCGATCGCCAGCTCGGCCGCCTCGACGAACGGGGCCGGGTCGAGCCCGCCGCCGGCCTGCGCGAGCTTGCGGGCGAGGTCGCGCAGCGCCCGGGCCTCGCGCTCGCGGATCGCGAGCGCGAAGCGGAGCTTCACCTGCTCGAGCTCCCAGGGGTAGAGCTTCTTCGCCTTGATGAGCACGTTCTCGCGCACGCCCACCTTGCCGAAGTCGTGGAGCAGGCTCGCGTAGCGGAGCTCCTTGAGCTGCTGCGGCGAGAAGCCGCGCGGGGCGAGGCGCACGAGCCCGGCGTCGGTGACCGCCTTCGCCAGCTCGACCGAGAGCTTCGCGACGCGCTCGGAGTGGCCCGAGGTCGTGGGGTCGCGGGCCTCGATCGCGACGACCGACGCGTAGACGAGGCCCTCGAAGGTGTGCTCGAGGTCGTCGATCAGGCGGGCCTTGTCGATCGCGACCGCCGACTGGCTCGCGATGCTCGTGAGCAGCGCGACCGCGTCCTCGGGGAACGCCTCGACGACGGCCTCGGCGTGGTCGGGCGAGGCGAGCACGAGCCCGCGCGAGGGCTTGCGGTTGATGAGCTGGATGCAGCCGGTCACCCGGTCGCGCCGGTCGATCATGGGCAGCACGAGCATGGACTTGCTGCGGTAGCCGATCGACTCGTCGAACTTGCGCGAGAACGAGAGCTCGCCCGCGGGGTCGAGCTGGTAGACGTCGGGGACGTTCACGACCTCGCGGGTGCGCGCGACGTGCCCGACGATCGTCCGGCTCTCGACGTCGAGGACCGTCTCGACGTAGGGGACCTGCTTGCTGTCGTTCTGCGCGAGCACGAACCGGAGCTTGTCGCGGCGGTCGCCCTCGACGAGGTAGAGCGAGCCGGCGTCGGCGCGCGTGAGCCAGCGCGCCTTGGTCAGGATCGTCTCGAGGAGCGCGTGGAGGTCGCGCTCGGCCCCGAGCGCGATCCCGATCTCCGTGACCGCCGCGAGCTGCTCGCGCAGGCGCGCGTTCTCGGCCTCGAGCGCCGCGAGCGCGCGGCCCTCCGCGACGGACGGCGTGGACGACGAGGGGGACGTCACGCGAGCACTCTACGCCCGACGGCGCGCGGGGGCCAGGGACCACCCCTGCCCTCCGCTCCGCGCTCGGTCCGGTGCTGGCCGACCTCCTTGCGGTCGGTCGGACAGCACCAGCCCTCGCGCGTCGCTTGGCCCGACGCCGGCGAAGCGCGCGAGGAGCGCGAGCCCGTGGGGCGAGAGGTGGCTCTCCGGGTGGAACTGCACGCCCTCGAGCGGGAGGCGGCGGTGGCGCAGGCCCATGAGCGCGCCGTCGTCGAGCGCGCGCGCCGTCTCCTCGAGCGCGCGCGGCAGGCCGCGCCTGCGGACGACCAGGCTGTGGTAACGCCCGGCCGCGAACGGCGAGGGCAGCCCCCGGAAGAGCCCGCGCCCGTCGTGCGCCACGGGGGAGGGGAGGCCATGCCGCGGGCGGCGGGCCCGCACGACCGCCCCGCCGAACGCGGCCGCGAGCGCCTGGTGCCCCAGACACACGCCGAGGAGGGGCAGCGCGCGCGCCGCGGCGGCCCGCACGAGGTCGACGCAGACCCCCGCCTCCTCGGGGCGGTTCGGGCCGGGCGAGAGGAGCACGCGGTCGGGGCCCCACGCCAGGAGGTCGTCGACCGGGGCGGCGTCGTTGCGGACGACCAGGACCTCGCAGCCCCAGGCGCGCAGCGGCCCGACGAGGTTCCAGGTGAACGAGTCGTAGTTGTCGACGACGAGCACGCGCGGGCCCCGGACCGCGCCCGCCCCCCGGCTCACGGGGGCGGCTCGACGCAGGCCTGCTCGACCCTCGCCACGAGCGCGGCGCGCGTGGGCTCGTCGAGCGCGCCCCCGTCGGGCCCCGTCACGTGGAACACGTCGACCGCGCGGTCGCCCTTCGTGGCGATCTTCGCGAGCCGGATCCCGCAGCCGGCCCCCGTGATCGCGCGCGTGAGCGACCAGAGGAGGCCCACGCGGTCGGGCGCGCTCACGTCGACGAGCGTGAGGCCCGGCGCGACGTCGGACGCCGCCCGCACGCGCACCGGGGGCGGCGCCGGCCGATG
>JANJTH010000377.1 GCA_024711205.1 Planctomycetota bacterium
GGGTCAGGCGCCGACGGCGATCGCCGGGGCGCCCTCCGTCGCGGCGACCGGCGCGCCTGGCATGGCGCCCGGCATGACGCCTTGCCCGGCACCCGGCGCGGGCGCGGCGACGGCCCGGCGCCAGGCCCAGGCGAGCCAGCCGAGCGAGGCCAGCGCGAGCGCGCCGGCGGGGGCGAGCCCGGCGGGGCCCCAGGCCCAGGCGGCGAACGCGACGACGCCCGCGAGGCGGGCCGCCTCGAGCGCGGGCGCCCAGGCCCGGCGCTCCGTGAGCCCGCCGGTGGCCGTGACCCCGGCCAGGCCGAGCGCGACGCCGAGCGCGCCCAGCGCGGGCGGCAGGTCGCGGAAGGCGACCAGGAGCCAGGTCGTGCCGAGGACGCCGAGCGCGAAGGCCACGGTCGCGTAGAGGTCGAGCGCCGGCGCGGCGGGCGTCTCCCAGCGCGGCCGCCCGCCCGCGGGCACGGGCGGGATCGTGACCGGGCCGCCGAGCGCCGCGGGTCGCCACTCGGGCGGCATGACCCAGGCGCGCAGCTTGTCCCAGGCCCCGGGCGCGCGGGCCGAGAGCTGCGCGAGCTTCACGAGCGGGCCCACGTTCGCCCACAGCGGGCTCCAGGAGCGGAGCGGCTCGACCGTCCCGTAGGTCGGGCGGACGGCCTCGGGCGCGAACGTCCCGAACAGGCGGTCCCAGACGATCAGGATCCCGCCGTAGTTCTTGTCGATGTACTGCGGGTCGACGCCGTGGTGCACGCGGTGGTGCGACGCCGTGTTGAGGACCCACTCGAGCGGGCCGAGCTTGCCCACGAGCTCGGTGTGGATCCAGAACTGATAGAGCGTGTTGACCGTCTTGCAGCCGATCACGACCTCGGGGGGCACCCCCACGAGCGCGAGCGGGAGGACGAACAGCCACAGGAAGAACGCCACGAGCCAGCTCTGGCGGAGCGCGACGGACAGGTTCATGTCCTCGCTCTGGTGGTGCACGGCGTGCCCGGCCCAGATCACGTTCACGCGGTGGCTCGCGCGGTGGAACCAGTAGTAGGCGAGGTCGACGGCGACGAGCACGACGGCCCAGGTCCAGGGCGAAGTGGCGGGCACGTCGTAGGCGCCGAGGCGCGCGTAGGCCTCGAGGTAGGCCCAGGCGAACGCCCCGTGCAGGACGAGCAGCGACGCCTGCTGGCCCACGCCGCAGCCCAGGTTCGCGAGCGCGTCGTGGAGCCGGTAGCCGCGCGCGACGCCCGCGCGGCGCAGGAGCGCGAGCTCGAGCGCGATCGCGAGGAAGAACAGCGGCACGGCGAGGGCGACGAGGCGCTGGTCCATGGGCGTCGGGCGGGCCTCCGGGCCTCCTCGAAGCGTAGTGCGCCCGCGGCGTCGGCGCACCGGTGCGCTCGCCGCACGCCCCGGCCAACCCCCCTTCCTCGGGCCGACCGACGGGCCGAGCACCCAGGGACGAGGCTCCGGGACATCGTCCGACGCCCCCCTGTCTCCGACCTCTTCCCTTGCCCTTGCCCTTGCCCTCCCTCTTCATCTTCTCCTCCTCCTCCTCCTACCGCTTCTCGACCCGGTAAGCGTGGTCCCGGCGGCGGAGCACGCGGGCGCGCTCGATCCGGTCGCCCTCCTCGAGCCGGTCGACGACGCCCTGCCCCTCGAGGACGCGCCCGACCGCGAGGTGGTGCGCGTCGACGGCGGGAGCCGGCATGACGAGCACGAAGAGCTGGCTGCCCGCGGAGTGGGGCTGCTCGGTCCGCACGAGCGCGACGGTCCCGCGGAACAGCCCGCGCGGCCCGCCCTCGGGGACGGGGTCGTCGACGAGCCTCCACCCTGGACCGCGGTCGTCGCGCCCGCCCGGCGCGTCCGGCGCGGCCGCCGGGCCCGGTGGCCCGGTCGGCGCGGCGTCCGGGGCCGCCGGCGCCTTGCGCGTCGTCGGGTCGCCCGTCTGGGCAAGGTAGTTCGGGACGACGCGGTGCCAGGCGAGCCCGTCGTAGAAGCCGGCGCCCACGAGCTCGAGCAGGCCGGCCACGGCGTTGGGCGCCGTGTCCTCGAACAGCTCGAGCACGACGCGCCCGCGCGCGGTCACGAGCTCGACGCGCGGGAGGCCCGGGCCGACGCCCGGCTCGGACCGCGCGCCGTCGGGCCCTGGGGCCGGCTCGCCGACGACTGGGTCCGCCGGGGCCGGCGCGTCCGGCCCGACCGGCGGCGCGCCGCCGGGGGCGGGCGCCTCGCCAGGCGGCGGGGCGTCGCCCGCGGGCGCCTCGAGCGCGGCCGCGGCCTGCCGCCAGCGGACCTCGCGCGCCCACAGGGCCTCGACGCGCTCGAGCTCGCCGTCCGTGAGCCACCAGGCGCTCCGCACGCGGAGCGAGGGGGGCAGCGCCTTCGGGTCGGCGATCTCGTCGCGGGCGGCGCGCGCGCCGGCGAAGTCGTTCGTGCAGTAGCGGGCGATCGCGAGGTAGGCGCGGCGCTCGTCGGTCGGGTCGAGCGCGCACGCGCGCGCGAAGAGCGCCGCGGCCTCGTCCATGCGGTCGTCGTCGACGAGGCACATGCCGAGGAGCCCGAGCACGCGCGGGTCCTCGGGGGCCACGAGCAGCGCCGCCTCGACGTCGGCGCGCGCCGCCCCGAACCGCCCGAGCCCCGCGAGCAGGCGGGCGCGCGCGAGCCGCAGCTCGAGGTCCCCGCCCGGGGCCACCGCGGGGGAGCCGGCGTCGGGCCGCGCGAGCGCGCGGTCGAGCTCGCTCAGGGTCGCGCGGTGCCCGCCCACGACCTTCTCGCGGAGGGACACGTAGCGCCCCCGCGCGGCCCCCTGCGTGAGCCCCTCGTAGGCCTCCTTCGCGGCCTGGTGCGCGAGGGTGAGCAGCTCGGCCTCGCGCCGGACCTTCGGGTCGGCGAAGTCGTCCTTCGTCTTGCCGCGCGCGAAGGCCTCGGCCGCCTCGCTCGCGGCCACGAGCTCGTCCTGCGCGAGCCCGATCCGGTAGCGCAGCTCGTCGAACTCGCGCGCCTGCCGCTCGAGCGCGGCCACGCGCTCGAGCAGCCCCGCGCGGTCCGGGGCGCCGGGCCGGGGTGGCGCGGGCGCCGGGGGCGGGGCGGGCGGCGTGGTCTGCGCGAGCCCGACCGACCCGAACAGGCCGAGCAAGCCGAGCGCGGGCAGGAACGCGCGACGCCGCGTCGCGGCGCGTCGATCGAGGAGCGTCATGGCGGGGATCCTAACCATCGGCCGGACCTCGCCGGCGAGGGCGATCCCCGGGCCGCGACCGGCCAGGCGAGCCCTTCCGCGCCAGGTCGGGGAGGCGATCGGCCCCTCCGCGACGCGGTGGACCCCGGGGCTGGTCGGGGGTGAGCCGCGCTCCTGCGGGGAGGCGCACGGCGCCCCGTCGTCGCCCGCGGAGCGCGATCCCCGGGGCTGCCCGGCCCTGGGACCCACGCGCGGCGCCGGGACCCGCGACGTCACGCCTGGCGCCTGGCCCCCGGAACTTTGCGTTGATCCGGGCTTCACGTCCCGGCGATAACGTCCCTGGCCGCGCCGCGCGCGCCACGGGAGCCTCCCCGTCATGTCCGCGAACACCGCCCGGTTTCGAGCCCGCTCCCGCGCGCCCGCGCTCGCGGGCCGGTTCGCCGGCCTGTGGGCCGGGCTCGGGGCGTGGGCGGGGCTCGCGCTCGGCGCGGCGGCCCTCGCGCCCGCCCCGGCCTTCGCGCAGCCGACCGACACGCGCTGGGTCGACCCGGGGACGCTGCGCTTCAGCGGCGGGCCGATCGACAAGGGGCCCGCGAACGAGGCGCGCGCCGAGCTCGCGGGCGGCTGGGCCGGGCGCCCGGTCGACGTCGTCGTCACGCCCGCGGGCCTCGTCGCGCTCCAGGACGTGCGCGTCGCGGTCGCGCTCGAGCGCGGGCTCGCCTCGATCGAGGTCCGGGTCCACCAGCCGGGCGACCCGCTCCCGCGCGGCGTGGGCGGGTTCGGGCAGGCCCGGACCTGGGGCGAGGCGCTCCGCCACGCGACGCAGCGCGGGCGCGCCCCGCCCGACGGCACGACCTCGCGGCCGCGCCTGCCGCCCGACCCGCTCCGCCCGCAGCCGATCCCCGGGGACCTGGGCGGCGAGGTCCGCGAGGTGAACCCGCGCACGCTGCGCTTCAGCCAGCGCAGCGCAGGCGGCAACGGGCGCGGGCCGCTCCTGATCGAGAGCCTGCGGACGCACGGCTGGAGCGGCCCGCCGGTCGACGTGATCGCGACGCCCTCGGGGCTCGTCTCGATCGACAACACGCGCGTCGCGATCGCGGCCTGGCTCGGGCTCGAGCGCGTCCCGGTCCGGATCCACCAGCCCGGGGACCTCCTGCCCGCCGAGTGGCAGGGCTGGCGGTTCGGGCGCGACGCGCGGACCTGGGGCGAGGCGCTCGCGCACCGCACGGCCGCGTCCGGGCTCCCGCCGGACGGCGCGGCCGAGCGCCCGCGCGTCCCGGGGATCCCGGAGGGCCCGGCGGGGGCCGGCCAGCCCAGCACGGGCCAGCCCAACACGGGCCAGCCGAACACCGGCCAGCCGGGCGAGCTCGTGCGCTGGGTCGACCCGCGCACGCTGCGCTTCAGCCAGCGCAGCGCGGGCGGGAACGGCCGCGCCGGGCCCCTCCGCGCGAGCATGGGCGCGCACGGGTGGGCGGGGGAGCCGGTCGACGTCGTGGCCTCCCCGCGCGGGCTCGTGACGATCGACAACACGCGCGTCGCCGTCGCGCAGGAGCTCGGGCTCGAGCGGATCCCCGTGCGGGTCCACGCGCCGACGGACGCGCTGCCGGCCGACATGCAGGGCCGGTTCGGCCCGGCGCGGACGTGGGGCGAGGCCCTCGTCCACCGCACGGCGTCCCAGCGCCCGGGGCTCCCGCCCGACGGGACCGCGGAGCGCCCGCGCATGCCGGCGCCCGAGGTCGCGACGACGGCCCGCCCGATCCCCGAGGGGAGCGGGTTCGCGTCGGTCCGCCCGGGGGCGCCGGGCGCGTTCGAGCCGTCGCGGGTCTCCTACGCGCTCGTCGACGGCGTGTTCGCGGCCGTGCGCGCGGGCGCGCTCGAGCGCGCGGCCGAGCGCGCGCACGAGGCCGTCACCGAGGCCGACCGGGCCGCGATCGAGCGGGGCGGGGTCGCCCTGCGCGGGGCCCGGCTCGAGGTCGTCGAGACGAACGCGCTCCTCGCCGAGGCGACCTCCGACGGGCGCGTGCGCGTGTCGACGGGGCTGCTCAACGAGCTCGACCGGCGGGCCGGCGCGCGGACGGGCGCCGAGCGCGCGCGGTTCACGAGCCAGGTCCTGGGCCTGATCCTCGCCCACGAGGCCGCGCACGTGGCCGGCGTGCGCGCCGAGCGCCTGGCCGACGTCGAGGCCGTGCGCGCGCTCGAGGCCTCGCGGCTCGGCGCGCCCGAGAGCCTCGCGCTGCGCGAGGCCGTGCTCGCCTTCGAGCGCCCGACCGGGGCCTCGCGCGTCGACGCCTTCCTCGGGCGCGTGCGCGACCTGCTGCGCCACGGCACGGCGACCTCGCGGATCGCCGCGCTCGAGGCGGCCGCGCGCGGCGAGGCCGACCCGCTCGCGCGCTACCGGCGCGCCGACGGCACGCTCGAGTGGCAGCGCCTCGGGCGCGACCGCGCGCTGCGCGAGGTCGGCGGGCTCGCCCACTTCGGGCTCGCGCTGTTCCTGAAGGAGCTGGCCGTCGTCGCGCGCACGGGCGACCGGGCCCGGATCGAGGAGTTCTTCGACGGGCTGCTCACGACCGACTTCTACAAGCACTACGGGCTGTTCGTGCTCGGGGCCCGCGCGGGCGAGGTCGCCTACGGGCGCTACCTGGCGGGCTACGTCAAGCCGCGCTTCGTCTCGGGGATCCTCAAGACGAACCTCGTGCTCGCGACGGGCCTCGCGCTCCCGCAGCTCGTCGAGGGCACCTTCGACGGGCGGGCCTTCGCGATCTCGCTCGGCTCGCTCGGGCTCAGCTCGGCCGCCGTGAAGTCGGGCGTGGCCGCGCTGCGCTGGGTCCACGAGCTGCCGCGCGCGGCCGGGGCCGCCGGCGCGACCGCCCGGGTCGGGGCCGCGGCGACGCGGCTCGCGCGCCTGGGCGGGTGGTTCTACACGGCGGCCGAGCTCGCGGTCGTGCTCTACCTGGCCGAGGAGGTCGACGCGCGCGTGCACGCCTGGCTCGACGACCGGGCGGCCCGGGCCGCGCTCGCCGAGGCCGGCCGGGAGCTCACGCGCGCCGCGGGCGACCCGCGCGCGACGTCGGACGAGGTCCGCGCGGCGGCGCTCGCCTACCACGAGACGTCCGCGCGCTACCGGGACTTCCTCTACCGCGACCTGCACCTCGCCGAGGCCCAGCTCGCCGAGCGGCTCTCGCGCGCGGCCGAGCGGGCCAAGAAGCTGGCCGACGAGCGCGCGGCGGCGCTCGAGCGCCTGCGCGGGCAGCCGGCGCTCCTGCGCAGCCTCGAGGCCCGCTACGGCTCGCTCGAGGCCTACGTGTCCGCGCGCGCGGCCGAGGACGAGGCCGCGGTCACGCGCGACGTCGACCTCGCGCTCGCGAGCTACGAGCGCGAGCGCGAGGCGCGGCTCCGCGCCGTCTACGAGGAGGGCCGGCGCGGCCGCCCGCTCCTGGGCGGGCTCGAGCACGCGGACTGGCTCGCGCGCGGCGCGCGCCCGGGCGACGCGGGCGACCCGTGGGGCGCGCGCACGGACCTCTTCGCGGGCTGGGGGCGCGACCGGGCCGGCGCCGCGCTCGAGCGCGCGCTCGCGGCCTCGACCCGGAACCGCCTCGAGGCCTACGACGACGAGGCGGAGGTCCTCGCCGCGGTCGCGCGCGCGCTGCGCGACCGGCCGGAGGCCGCGCGGGCCGTCGACGACGTGCGCGCCGTCGCGCTCCGCACGCGCGACCTCGACGTGCGGCTCTACCGCGGCGACGGCCCGCTCGACCTGGGCGCGCCGGCCGACCACGCCCGCGACCGGCGTCGACCGGCCGACGACGCCCACGACCGGGATCGGCCGGCCGACGGAGCCCGCGACCGGCGTCGGCCGGCCGAGGGACCCCTCGGCCGGGATCGGCCGGCCGACGACGCCTTCGTCCGGCCCCAGCAGGTGGACGACGCCCGCGGTCGGGGTCGGCCGGGGACCGGGTGCGCTCGACGGTGGCCGGCCCGGCGCTTGCACCGTGTGATGGCGCGGCGCGGAACGCGCGTCGCGTCGAGCCGATCCGGAGACGCGCGTGGGCCTTCGTCACACGGGCGAGACGACCTACGGGCCCCCGGTCGAGGCCCCGGCCGCTGCCGCGTTCGCCTGCGGGCCGCTGGCGGTCCGGCTCGGGCCCGCGACGCTGCACGTCCGCAGCGCCGACGAGGCCGAGCACTGGGCGCTCGACCGCGAGGGGCGGCTCCTGGCCGGGCACGCGGACGGTCGGCACCACCGGTTCGGGCTCGACGGGGCGGTCCTCACGCGGGGGCCGGGGGCCGGGCAGGTGCCCTGGCGGGCGCCGGCGCCCGAGGCCCGGGCGGTGCTCGCCCACGCTGCGCGCGCGCTGCGCGCGGCGGCCGACGGCCTCGCGCGGGGTGAGGTCCTCCTCGAGCACGACGCCAGCCCGACGCGTGAGCGCCAGCCTCGGCCGTCCGATCGGAGGGAGGCCCGCCGGGCCGTGGCCGAGCGAGGAGCGGACCCGGCCGTGTCCGACCGGGCCCGGGCCGAGGCGCTCCTGCGGCGGGCGGCCGATCGAGCAGCCCGACCGGAGGCCGAGCGCGCGGCCTTCCTCGGGGCCTACCGGGTCGGCGCGGGCCGCGAGGCCCCGGGGGGTGGTCCCGAGGCCGGCGGGGCCGGCATGCTCCCGCCCGACTGCGCGCAGGCCCTCGTGGTCCAGGTGACCGAGGGCTGCCACTGGGACCGCTGCTCGTTCTGCACGCTCTACGCGGGGGTGCCGTTCCGGGTGAAGGGCCGGGCGGCGCTCGACGAGCACCTCGAGCGGGTCGCGGCGCTCCTCGGCGCCGGCGCGGCGCTCCGGCGCGGGCTGTTCCTGGGCGACGCGAACGCGCTCCTCGCGCCCATGCCGACGCTGCTCGCGGCGCTCGAGGCGGCCGCCGCGCGCTTTCCCGAGGCCGCGCGCGCGGGCGCGCACACCTTCGTCGACGCGTTCGGAGGGCGGGGGCGGACGGTGGACGAGCTGCGCGCGCTGCGCGCGGCGGGCCTGCGCCGGGTCACCGTCGGCCTCGAGAGCGGCAGCCCGGACCTCCTGCGCCGGCTCCGGAAGCCGTCCACGCCCGAGGGGGTGCGCGCGCTCGTCGGCCGCGCGAAGGCCGCCGGCCTCGGCGTCAACGTGACCGTGCTCGCGGGCCTGGGCGGCGGGCCCGGCGCGGACGGCGACGCCGGCGACCCGCTCGCGCGCGAGCACCTGGCCGCGACGACGCGGGTCGTGCGGGGCCTCGGGCTGGGCGCGGGCGACGTTGTCTACGTCGCGCCGCTCGTGGGCCCCGGGCCGACCCGCGCCCCACGCGAGGCCGACGCGCCGGCCGACGCGCTGGC
>JANJTH010000422.1 GCA_024711205.1 Planctomycetota bacterium
GCCGGCCGCCGGCCCCGGGTGCGCGCGCCAAGTCGGCCCGGGCGCGGCGGTGGCCGCGGGCTCCCTTCCGCCCGCGGCGCCGCGTGCTCGGATCGGGGCCATGGACACCGAAGGCCGCGCACCGCCCCGCCCGGGCCCGCCGCGCCCCGACCGCCACCGCGCGCCGCTCGACCGCGCGCGCTGGGACGTCGTCGTGATCGGCGCGGGCGTCGGCGGGCTCGTCGCGGGCGCGCTCCTCGCGCGCCGCGGCCGGTCGGTCCTCGTCGTCGACGCCCACGCGGTCCCGGGCGGGAACGCGACCGTGTTCCGGCGCCGCGGCTACCGGTTCGACGTCGGCGTCCACTACACGGCGGGCGGCGGCCCCGAGGGCGACCTCACGCGGATCCTCGCGGCCGCGGGCGCCGCCCCCGTGCCGCTGCGCGAGCTCGACCCGGACGGGTTCGACACGCTCGTGCTCCCGGGGCTCACCTTCCGCGTGCCGCGCGGGCTCGAGGCCTACCGCGAGCGGCTCGTCGCGCACTTCCCGGCCGAGGCCGCGGGGATCGACCGGTTCCTGGGCGTGCTCGCGGCCGTGTGGTCGCTGCGCAAGCTGCCGGGGCTCCCGCTGCGCCGGCTCCCCGGGGCGCTCCTCCGCGCCGGGCGCGCGCTCCCGCACCTCGGCGCGCCGCTCGGCGCGCTGCTCGACGGCTGCGTGCGCGACCCGCTCCTCCGCGCGGTGCTCGCGGGCCAGCACGTCGACTACGCCGAGCCGCCGAGCCGCGCCGCGCTCGCGGCCCACGCCGTCGTCGTGCTCGGGCTCCTCGAGGGCGCCTGGTACCCGCGCGGGGGCGGCCAGGCCGTGTCGGACGCGCTCGCCGCGGCGATCGAGGCGCACGGCGGGCGGGTGCTCCTCCTCACGCGCGCGCGCCGGATCGGCGTGCGGGGCGGGCGGGCGGCCCGCGTCGAGCTCGAGAGCCACCACCTGGGCCCGTTCGCCGTCGAGGCCGGCGCCGTCGTCTCGAACGCGGACCTCAAGCGCACGCTGCTCGAGCTCGTCGAGCCGCGGCACCTGAGCCGGGCCACGCGCGTGCGGACGCGCCGGGCGGAGATGGCCCCCGCCCTCGGCGTCGCCTACCTGGGCGCGCGGCTCGACCTCTCGGGGCGCCCGGCCACGAACTACATCGTCCACCCGGACCTCGACCTCGAGGCGCCCTACGCCGAGGCCCGGGCGGGGCGCTTCCACCCGGCGCCGTTCTGCTACGTCTCGAGCCCGACGCTCAAGGACCCCGACGACCCCGGCCACGCGCCGCCCGGCGTCGCGAACCTCGAGCTCATGACGGTCGTCCCCGCGCGCCCGGCCGCCTGGGGGACGAGCGCGCCGGCGGTGGCCTCGGGCGAGTACCGGCGCGCGCCGGCCTACCGGGCGGCGAAGCGGGCCTTCGCGGCGTCGCTCGTCGCGCAGGCCGAGCGGGTCCTCCCGGGGCTCGCGGCCGCGATCGTCCACGAGGAGGTCGCGTCGCCGCATACGCACACGCGCTACACGGGCTCGACCGGCGGGACGGGCTACGGCCTGGCCCTCGTGCCGCGGACGACGCTCCTCGGCCGCCCGGCCCACCGGACCGAGCTCCCGGGCCTCTACCTGTGCGGCGCGAGCACCGTGACGGGCCACGGGCTGCTCGGGGCCGCGTGGTCGGGCGCGCTCGTCGCGGCCCAGCTCGGCGGCTGGGCGCTCATGGGCGAGGTGACCGGGCGCCGGCGGCCGGCGCCGAGCGCGCTCAGAACACGCGCTCCTTGAGCCCGAGGACGACGAACAGCGCGTTGAGCGCCATGTGGACGCCCGAGCAGAGCACGAGCACCCACACCCACACGGCGAGCGGGGGCGGCCACGCGAGCGCGAGGAGCGCCAGCGCCGCCACGATCGAGTCGACCTGGTCGAGCACGACGAAGAGGGCGCTGCCGCGCCCGCCCGGGGCGACCCCGAGCCGGCGCTTGAGGAAGCTGTTCGGCAGCTCGCCCAGCACGAACCCGAGCCCGAGCAGGAACCCGACGAGCGCCAGGTTCGCCCGCCCGTAGTCGAAGTACTCGAGCGCGGGGAGGCGCACGACCTGCTGGAGCGGTGCCGCGGCCGTCGACACGAGCGTCATGACGAGGGCGCCCCGCCAGGTCTTGTTGTCGCCGAGCACGCGCGCGCCCCGCCAGTCGGCCCCGCCGTCGAGCGGGACGACGAGCCCGGGCAGGAGCCGGAGCCGGATCACGGCGATGTGCACGAGGGCGGCCACGATCACCGGGGCCGCGAGCCACAGCACGCGCAGCGGCTCGGCCGTCACCCGGTCACTCGACCCGCTCGACCCGGCCGCGCGCCCCGTCGAGCACGACCGTGGCCCCGTCGGGGATCCGCCGCGTGGCCTGCGGGACCCCGAGCACGGCCGGGATCCCGTACTCGCGGCAGATCACGGCCGCGTGCGAGAGGAGCCCGCCCGTCTCGGTGACGACGCCGGCCACACGGTCGAGCACGGGCGTCCACCCGGGGTCGGTGAAGGGGCACACGAGGATCGCGCCGCGCTCGACGCGCAGCGCCTCCTCGACCGTGCGCGCGACGCGCGCCACGCCGCGCGCGACCCCCGGGCTCGCGCCGAGGCCGGTGAGCTCCGCCCCCGGCGCCGGCCCGGCGCCGTCGGCCAGGACCCGGTAGCGCGCGCCGACCTCGTTCGGGGCCGCGTAGCTGCGGAACCGCTCGTAGACGTCGCGGCGGGCGTCCACCTGCGCGCGGTCGTCGTCGACGAGCTCGCGCCAGGTCATGAAGAACGCGTCGTCGCCGAGCCCGCGCGCGGCCGCGAGCGCGAGCACGTGCCGGCGCAGGAGGTGGTAGAGCCGGCTCGAGCAGTCGCGCATCTCCTCGCGCAGCCAGAGCAGCTCGCGCACGCGGTCGAGCTTCCGCTCGAAGGCCGCGCGGCGCCGGCGCGGGAGGCGCGCCAGGTGCTCGGCGCGGGCCCGCTCGTAGGCCGGGCGCGGGTCCTCGCCGGCCGGGGCCGAGCCCCGGTAGGCGGCGAGCAGGTCGGCCACGAGCCCGGGCTCCTCGTCCCAGCGCGGCGCGCGCAGGTCGAGCTCCTTGCGGCTGTGGTGCGCGAAGCGGCGCGCGAGCGGCCCGGGGTCGGTCTCGCCGCGCGCGGCCGCCGCGCGGAGCGCGCGGACCGGCGCCAGGTGACGCAGCGGCGGGAGCGCGGCCACGAGCCGGACCTCGTCGGCGTCGGGGAAGGCGTCGCGCAGGTCGAGCTTCGCGATCGAGGCGCAGAAGATCGTCCGGAAGTAGGCCCGCTCGGTCCGGGCGAACGGGCCCTCGACGAGCCGGCGCAGCCGGTCGGCGAGCGCCCCGGCGTCCGCGAGGTCGGGCGGGAGCGCCCAGGCCCGGACGATCGCGTCGATCCCGTCGGGCGAGGCCGGGTCGAGGAACGCCCGGTCGAACGCGAGCTGCCCGGCCCATTGCCGCTCGATCGCGAGCGCGATCGGCACCGCCCCGAGCTGCCCCCACAGCGTCACGGGGGTCGTCCGGCCCGGGCCCTCGTAGTCGATCGCGACGTTCAGGTCGCGGTCGAGGTCGCGCTCGACGAACCCCGGGAGCCGCGCCAGGCAGGCCTTCACGGCGCCCAGGTTCCAGTAGGGGCGGCCGAAGAACGTGCGCCCGGCCTGGAACGTGCCCTCGAGCACGCCCATCTCGCGCAGGAAGTCGGGGAGCGCGTGCTGCCACACGTGGTCGTAGAGCGACCACATGAGCGGCGTGCAGACCGAGCTCGACACGCCGCCGTCGCGGAAGTCGGCGTTCGTCCACTCGCCGACGTCGGGGGCGAAGGCGATCCGCGTGATCGGGCGGGCCTGGAGGACCCACACCTGCCCGTCCTCGACCGCGAACTCGACGTCCTGCGGGGCGCCGAAGTGGCGCATGACGGCGCGCGCGACGCGCGCGACCTCGGGCGCCCAGCGGCGCACGCGCGGGTCGTCGGGCGGGAGCGGCGGGACCGCCCCGTGGAGCAGGTCGGCCGCGACCCCGGCGACGGCCTCGATCACGACCTCGTCCTCGCCGGTCATGGGGTTCACGGTGAACGCCACGCCCGCGAGCTCGGGCCGGAGCATGCGCTGGACGATCACCTCCATGCGCACGGTCGCGGGGTCGACGCCCCGCGTGCGGCAGTACTCGAGCACCCCCGGCGCGGACGCCGAGGCGCGCACGGCCGCGACCGCGGCCTCGACGGCCTCGAGCGAGCCCAGGTCGAGGTGGCTCTCGAACTGCCCCGCGAACGAGCTGTCGGCGCCGTCCTCGACCGTGGCCGAGGAGCGCACGGCGGCCGGGAGCCCCACCTCGGCCACGGCGGCGGCGAGGTCGGGCGGCGAGACGAGCGTGCGCGGGACGCGGAACCCCGCCCGCTCGAGCTCGAGCAGGACGGCGGCCTTCCCGCCCACCCGCGCGGCGTCGGGCGCGGCGCCGGACCCCGCGGCCAGGGAGGCGGAGAGTGGCTCGCTCACGCGGCCGATGCTATCCAGCGCGCCCGTCGGCCGACACCCGCCGCGGCCGGCGGCGTCGGCGGGCGTCGCGCGGCGGCCGGCGCCGCGCTACGCTCGGAGCACGAGGTCGGGGGCGAAGGCCGTCCATGCCGAAGGTGATCGACCTGCTCCCCGCGCTCGGCTCCGACGCGGCGCGCTTCTGCCGCGAGCACCCGGACCCGGCGCTCCTCCTCGAGCCGCACGGCGAGGGGCGGAGCGCCGTGGACACGCCGAGCCTGCCCCAGTCGACGATCGTCGCCCCGACGGAGACCGTGGGGGCCGGCTCGACCTCGGTCCTGGGCCCGCTCGAGGCGGCCCGGCAGCTCGCGCAGCTCCACATCGCGGTCCACCCGGACGCGCGCGTCGAGTGGCTCACGAAGTCCGACCGCAACCCCTTCGGCGCCCTGATCACGGTCGGCCGCGCCCGCAACAACGACCTCGTGATCGCGCACGCGACCGTCTCGAAGGTCCACGTGATCTTCACGAAGGCGGGCCAGCACTGGCAGGTCAGCGACGAGCGCTCGAGCAACGGGACGTTCCTCAACGGCGTGCGGCTCGCCCAGGGCGAGAAGCGCGCGATCTCGCCCGGCGACCTCCTGCGGCTCGGGCCGGACATCGTGGGCCGGTTCTTCGACGCGGAGAGCCTGTTCGACTTCCTCGCGCTCGCCCGCAAGCAGGCGGTCAAGGCGCGCTAGCGGCCCGACCGCCGCTACGGGGGGGCGCGCAGCCGCTGGCGCGCCTCGGCCGCGGCGCGGCCGACGGGCTCCCCCGCGCGCAGGCGGGCGAGGCGACGGAGGGCGTCGCCGGCCGCGGCGCGGACCTGCTCCTCGGGGTCGCGGGCGGCCGCGCCCAGGGCCTCGACCAGGGCGACGTCCTCGGGACCGCCCGCCTGGCCGGCATCATGGCCGCCAAGCGCACCGCCGACCTGATCCCGCTCTGCCATCCTCTCGCGCTGACCAACGTCACGGTGGTGCTGGAACCGATCGCTAGCGCGGCGGCCGATCCCCGGGTGCCCTACACGGTCGGCCAGCCCGACGCGGCGATCTACATCACAGCCACTTGCCGGGTGCGGGAGCGGACCGGCGTGGAGATGGAGGCGCTCACGGCAGTGTCGGTGGCGGCGTTGACGCTGTACGACATGGCCAAGGCGGTGGACCGGGGGATGGTGATCACGGGGGTCCGGCTGGTGGAGAAGGTCGGAGGACAGAAAACCTGGGGACGTTAACCAGGT
>JANJTH010000432.1 GCA_024711205.1 Planctomycetota bacterium
GGGCCGCCGCGGCCCGCGGCGGGGGGGCGTCGGGTGCCGGCCGGCCGGTCGCGTCGCCGTCGCCGGCGGGGGCGTCGGCCTCGCCGGGGGCGGGCTCGGCGCCCCCGCGGGTCACGTCCGGCGGATCGGGAGCGAGCGCGGGCGCGCGCGGACCTTCTCGGCGAGGACCGCCGTGACGCGGTCGACGATCCCCCACAGCGCGTCGGCGAGCGCCTGCTCGCGCGCGTCGGCGCGCGCGTCCGCCTCCCCGACCGGGAGCGCGGCGCCGTCGGGCGCCGGCTCGGCGTCGGCGGGGCCGGCCAGCACGGGCCGCCCGCGGTCGCCGCTGCGCCGGACACGCGCGTCGAGCGGGACGGCGCCGAGGAAGGGCATCTTCCACTCGAAGGCCGCGTCGCGGACGCCGCCCGTCCCGAACACGTCCTCGTGGTGGCCGCACTGCGAGCAGGTGTGCCCGCTCATGTTCTCGACGAGCCCGAGGACCTCGGTCTTCGTGGCCCGGAACAGGTCGATCGCCTTGATCGCGTCGGCGAGCGCCAGCGGCTGGGGCGTGCACACGACGACCGCGCCGGCGATCGGGACGAGCTGCGCCAGGCTCAGGTGAATGTCGCCCGTGCCCGGGGGCAGGTCGAACACGAGGTAGTCGAGCTCGCCCCACTCGACGTCGCCGAGGAGCTGCACGAGCGCGTGGTGCACGCGCGGCCCGCGGAAGATCGCGGCCTTGTCGGGCTCGACCACGAACCCGAGCGACATGACGAGGAGCCCGTGCGTCCGGTAGGGCAGGAGGCGCGGCTGGCCGTCGGGGCCCATGCCCTCGCCCGCCTGATGCCGGAGCGCCATGTCCTCCATGTACGCCTGGCGCGTGACGCCGAGCAGGAGCGGGACGCTCGGCCCGAAGATGTCTGCGTCGAGGATCCCGACGCGCGCGCCGGCGCGCGCGAGCCCGAGCGCCAGGTTCACGGCGATCGTGCTCTTGCCGACCCCGCCCTTGCCCGAGCCGACCGCGATGAAGTTCTTGACCCCGGGCGCGAGCGGCTCCTGGGGGCGGGGGCCCATGGCCTCGGCGGTCGGGACGAACCCGGTCGGGATCCGCCCCTCGAGGGCGACGTCGACCTTCGCGTCGGGGCCCACGAGCGCGCGCACGGCCTCCCGCGCCTGCGCCGCGCTCGCGCGCCGCGCGGGCGTGAGCGGCGCCGGATACTCGAGGCGCAGCGAGGCCCCCTCGGGCCCGACGGCCAGGTCCTTCACGTAGCCGAGCCCGACCACGTCATTCGCCGCGGCGGTCACCCCGGGGGCCTCGACCCGCCGCAGGGCCTCGAGCACGGCCTCCGTCCCGATCGTCGTCGCCACGCCCGCCTCCTCCCGCGGCGAGGCGGGGGGCCCCGGCCGCGGCGCCGCGGATCCTACCCGCGGGGCCGCGCTGGGCGCCCGGCGAGCGCGAGGGGACGCCGCGGGCGCGCCCCTTGCGGCGCCCGGGGGCCTGGCAGGACGCGGGCCGCGCTCAGGCCCGGGCGGTGGCCCCGACCGCGGGCTGGCCGGTCCGGCGGTCGCGCTGGCGCAGCGCGGCCGCGATGAACCCCGAGAAGAGCGGGTGCGGCAGCGTGAGCCGCGAGCGGAATTCTGGGTGGAACTGCGTGCCCACGAAGAATGGGTGGTCCCGGAGCTCGACGATCTCGACGAGCCGCCCGTCGGGCGAGAGCCCCGAGAACACGACGCCCTGGGCCTCGAGGGCCTCGCGGTAGGCCATGTTGAACTCGTAGCGGTGCCGATGGCGCTCGGTGATCTCCGTGCGGCCGTAGAGGCGGTGCGCGAGCGAGCCGGGCGCGAGGACGCACGGGTAGCTGCCGAGGCGCATCGTCCCGCCCTTGTTCGTGACCCCCTGCTGGCCCTCGAGCAGGTCGATCACGGGGTGCGGCGTGTCCGGGACGAACTCGCTCGAGTGGGCGTCGGCGAGCCCGAGCGTGGCGCGCGCGAGCTCGATCACGGCCGTCTGCATGCCCAGGCAGATCCCGAAGAAGGGCACCTGCCGGGTCCGGGCCCAGCGCACCGTCTGGATCTTGCCCTCGATGCCGCGCTCGCCGAAGCCCGAGGCGACGATCACGCCCGCGACGCCCTCGAGCAGGCGCTCGGCGCCCTCGTCCTCGACCTGCTCGGCGCCGATCCGGCGGACCTTGACCCGGCAGCCGTTCGCGGCGCCCGCGTGCGTGATCGACTCGTACTTCGACTTGTAGGCGTCCTGCAGCTCGATGTACTTGCCGACGAGCGCGACCTCGACCTCGCCGCGGGGCGGGTCGCGCAGGACCTCGACCATGGTCTGCCACTCGGTGAAGTCGCTCCCGCGCGAGTCGATGTCGAGCATGCGCAGGACCTGCCGGTCGAGCCCCTGGTCGCGCAGGACGAGCGGGATCTCGTAGATCGAGGTCTCGACGTCCTTCTCGACGAAGGTCGCCTCCTCGTCGACGTTGCAGAAGCGCGCGATCTTGAGCCGGAGCTCCTCGGGGACGTCGCGCTCGGCGCGACACACGAGGATCTGCGGCTGGATGCCGATCTCGCGCAGCTTGCCGACGGAGTGCTGGGTCGGCTTCGTCTTGAGCTCGCCGGACGCCTTCAGGTAGGGCAGCAGCGTGAGGTGGATGCACAGCGAGTTGCCGCGCCCGAGCTCGTAGCTGAGCTGGCGGATCGCCTCGAGGAAGGGCAGGCCCTCGATGTCGCCCACGGTCCCGCCGACCTCCGAGATCACGACGTCGACGTCGCGCGCGGCGGCGCGGATCCGCGCCTTGATCTCGTCGGTGATGTGCGGGACGACCTGGACGGTCTTGCCCAGGTAGTCGCCCCGCCGCTCCTTCATGATCACGTCGTAGTAGATGCGCCCGGTCGTGAAGTTCGAGTCGCGGTTCAGGGGCGAGCTCGTGAACCGGTAGTAGTGCCCGAGGTCGAGGTCGGTCTCCGTGCCGTCGTCGAGCACGTAGACCTCGCCGTGCTGGTAGGGCGACATGGTCCCGGGGTCGACGTTGATGTAGGGGTCGATCTTCTGCATCGCGACCCGCAGGCCGCGGTGCTCGAGGAGCATGCCGATCGAGGCGGCCGTGAGCCCCTTGCCCAGCGACGAGACGACCCCGCCCGTGACGAAGATGTGCTTCGTGGTCGTCGTGCGGCGCGCCATGGGTCTCGAGCTCCTGCTGGTCGTCACGGATCCTACTCCTTCGACGGCGGCCGCCGCCCGGGCCGAGCCCGCGCGGGGCCGCGCGTCAGGGCGCGACGAGGCCGCGCCGCCAGCGCTCGACGAAGCGCGCGTAGTCCTCGGGGGTGTCGATCCCGCGCGCGCCCCGGGCCGGGGCGCGGCCGACGCGGATCGAGAGGCCGTGGTAGAGCGCGCGGAGCTGCTCGAGGCGCTCGCGCCGCTCGAGCGGCGCGGGCGGGAGGGCGCACAGCGCGGCGAGCGCGGCCGGCCGGTAGGCGTAGAGGCCCACGTGGCGCCAGGCGAGCGGCTTGCCGGGCTCGGGCGGGTCGCCCGCCGGGCTCGGGATCGGCGCGCGCGAGAAGTAGAGCGCGAAGCCGCGGGCGTCGCACACGACCTTGACGACCTGGGGGCGCTGGAGCTCGTCGGGGTCGTCGAGCGGCTCGGCGAGCGTGCCCAGGTCGGCCGTGGGCGCCTCTGCCATGAGGTCGATCAGGGTGTCCACGTCGTCCGGCTCGAGCTCGGGCTCGTCGCCCTGGACGTTGACCACGAGCGGGTGGACCTCGCCCCGGGCGGCCAGGTGGCGCACGACCTCGGCGACCCGGTCGGTCCCCGAGGGGTGGTCGGGCGAGGTCTCGACGACGTCGGCCCCGAAGCCGCGCGCGGCGTCCGCGAGGGCGGGGTCGTCGACGGCGACGACCACGCGGGCCGCGCCGCGGACGCGCGTCGCGCGCTCCCAGACGTGCTGGAGGAGCGGCCTGCCCGTCTCGGCGAGCAGGAGCTTGCGCGGGAGCCGCGTCGAGGCGAGCCGCGCCGGGATCACGACAAGGGCCCGCGTCACGGGGGGGATCCTACCGCGCGGCGCCGACGGGCCCACGCGCGGCGTCGCCGGGTCGACCGGCCCGGGCGGGGCGACGCAATGCCTTGACCCGCCTGCGCGCGCGGGGACGATGCGCCGCGCCCGCAGGCGCCCGAACGCGCGCCCCGGGGCGGAGCCTCCCGTGCGCGCGACCCGTCGTCCCTCGTCCGTCGCCCTCGCCACGCTCGCCCTCGGCGCCCTCGCGCCGGCGGCCACCGCGCAGGCGCCGCGCGACGACCCGTTCGGGCGCATGTTCGGCGAGGAGCGCCGCGTCGACGACGACTCGGACCTCCCCGAGGAGCCGCTCGCCCGCGCGCGGGACCTGGCGCGGCGCGGGCGCAAGGCCGAGGCCGAGGGGCTCCTGCGGGCCCTCGTCGCGGCGGAGGCGGCGGCGCCGGAGGAGCGGCTCGAGCCGCTCGTGGCGCTCGCCCGGCTGCTGCTCGACACGGGCCGGGCCGGCGAGGCGGCGGCGCTCGCCGACCGCGCGCGCGAGGTCGGGCCGTCCGACC
>JANJTH010000444.1 GCA_024711205.1 Planctomycetota bacterium
CCGTGGTCGCTGCCCGCCCCGCCGCTTGATGCGTAATCCGCGGTGCTCGGGCGCCCCTCCCCCCCCCCCTCCCACCGCGAATTCAGATGGGGCTCGGTCGCGGGTCGAGACCCGGGGAGCGCCTCGCCCCTCCAGGCGCCCATGGCCCCAGGTCACGCATCCCGTTCTTCCCTTGCCCTTGCCCTTGCCCTCCCTCTTCTCTTCCCTCTCCCCTCTTCTCTTCGCCCTCCCCTCTCCCCCCTCCCCGCGTGCGCTACCCTGTCCGCCGTGAGCGACCCCGAGGCACACACGGCCGCGGCGCCCGCCGGCGCGGGGGCCCTGGCGATCCCGCCCGCGCTCCGCGAGGAGCTCGACGAGGCCGCCGGGCACCCCGAGATCGTCGTGCTCGAGGCGCCGTCGCCCGAGGTCCTCGAGGCCTACGCGCTCGAGGAGCGGCTGGGCGTGATCGCCGTGCTCGAGGGCTCGGAGGCGGAGCGCGCGGCCGCGCTCGACGCGGGCGCGCTCGAGGTCGTCGACCCGCGCGCGCCGCTCGAGGCCCGGGCGCGCATCCGCACGGCCGTGGCGCGCTTCCGCTCGCGGCTCCGCCTCGAGGCGTCCCGCGACGAGATCGACCGGGCGTCCGAGCTCGTCGAGCGCGACCTCCGGCTCGCCGCGCGCCTCCAGCGCAGCTTCCTCCCCCGCGGCTGGCCCCCCGCCCCCGGGATCGAGTTCGCGGCGGCCTGGCTGCCGCGCGAGTACGTCTCGGGGGACAGCTACGACGTGCGCCAGGTCGCGCCCGGGCTGCTCGGGCTCTACACGCTCGACGCCATGGGACACGGCGTGCGCGCGGCGCTCCTGACCGTGCTCCTGCGCGAGGCGTTCCAGCCGCTCGACGCCGACGGGCGCCCGCGGCCGCCGGGCGAGGTGCTCGGGCTCCTCGACGAGCGGCTGCGCGAGGCCGACCTCGACGAGTCGCCCACGGCGGCCTGCTGCTACGCGCTGCTCGACCTGGCGGCGCGCACGCTCACGATCGCGAACGCCGGCCACCCGCTGCCCCTGCGCGTCCGCGCGGACGGCGCCGTCGAGGCGCTCGGCGAGTCGGGCATGCTGCTCGGCGTCCTGCCCGAGCGCTACGAGTCGACCGTGGTCGCGCTCGCGCCCGGCGACCGCGTGTTCCTCTTCACGGACGGGGCCGACGACGCCTACGGGGCCCGCCTCGGCGAGGCGCTCGCGCGGCATCGCGACCTCGAGCTCATGGACATGATCGGCGGGGCCCTCGGCGCGACCGTGGCGCTCGATGACGAGGGCCGCCCCGACGACGACACGACCGTGCTCGCGTTCGAGGTGGCGCCGCCGCCGCCGGGCGCGCCCGCCGAGCCCAGGGAAGGACCCCCCGCATGACGACGCCGCCCGCGCCGGCCTTCGAGCTGACCCGCCTGCCCCCCGACGAGGCGAGCGGCCTCGACGGCTGCTTCGAGCTCCGCCTCGCCGGGCGCGTCTACGCCGACGTGACGCCCCAGCTCCGCGCGCTGCTCGAGGAGGGGCTCGCCCGCGGGCTGCGCCGGCTCGTCGTCGACGCGCGCGCGCTCGAGCAGATCGACAGCTCCGGGCTCAACGAGTTCGTGCAGCTCCTCAAGCGCACGCGCCCGCAGGGCGGCAAGGTCGCCTTCTACGGGCTCAACGAGAACGTCGCGCGCGTGTTCGAGATCACGAAGCTCTCGCGCGTCATGCCGGTCACGGACGGGCGGCCCGCCGCGCTCGCGGGCGTGGCGTCGTGAGCGCCGAGCGCAGCGCGGGCTCGCCCGCCGGCGCCCCGCCGGCCGGCGCGGGCGCCGGCGACCCGGGTGACCTCGACCTCGACCTCGACCTCGCGGAGGTCGAGCGCCGGCTCCAGCTGCTCGAGCGCTCGACGCCCCACCGGGTCGCGCAGTACTCGAGCGTGCGCGCGCACCTCGAGGAGGCCGCCTTCCCGCGGTTCATCGCCTGGCTCGGGCCGCGCGGGCTCCCGCAGGGCAAGGACGTGCGGCGCAAGCTCGAGGACGACGCGCGGGCGATCGTCGACGAGATCGCGCGGCGGTTCGAGCCCCGGCCCAGCCCGGCCGACGTCGACCACGTGACGCGCATGCTCGTGCTCGACGTGCTCGGGACGGGCCCGCTCCAGCCGTTCCTCGACGACCCCGAGGTGAGCGAGATCATGGTCAACGGGCCGACCCAGGTCCGGGTCGAGCGCGCCGGGCGGATCGAGGACACTCCGGTCCGGTTCCGCGACCGCAACCACCTGACCCACATGATCCGCAAGATCGCGGAGCGCATGGAGCGGCGGATCGACTTCCAGAACCCCACGCTCGACGGGCGCCTCCCCGACGGGTCCCGCGTCCACGCGGTGTTCCCGCCGATCGCGCTCGACGGGCCCGTGCTGACGATCCGCAAGTACGGGGCGATCTACTCGCAGATCGAGGACCTGATCGCCTCCGACACGCTGCGCCCCGAGATGGCCTACTACCTGGGCGCGTGCGTGAAGGCGCGCTTCAACGTCGCGATCGGGGGCCCGTCGGCCTCGGGCAAGACGACGACGCTCAACGTGCTCGCCTCGCAGGTCCCGTCCTCCGAGCGGGTGGTCACGATCGAGGAGCTGGCCGAGCTCGACCTGTCGCGCTCGCACGCCCACGTCGTGCGCCTGCAGGCCCGGACCGAGAACACCGAGGGGCGCGGCGAGGTGACGGTCCGGCAGCTCGTGCGCGAGGCGCTCCGCATGCGCGCGGACCGGATCATCGTGGGCGAGGCGCGCGGGGCGGAGATGCTCGACGTGCTCCAGGCGATGCGCTGCGGCCACGACGGGTCCATGACCACGATCCACGCGACCTCGCCGGGCGACCTGATCGAGCGCGCGGTCACGATCGCGCTGTTCGGGAACATCGGCCTGTCCGAGGGCACGCTCCGGCGCATGGTCGTCGACTCGCTCGACGTGGTCGTGCTCCTCGCGCGCTTCGCCGACGGGACGCGCAAGGTCGTGCGGATCTGCGAGCCGTGGCGCGACGAGGCGACGGGCGAGGTCCGGTTCAACGACGTGTTCGTGTTCGACCACTCGGGCTACGAGGGCACCCGGCCGACGGGCGCGTTCCGGTGGGCGGGGCCGACCCGGCACGCCGAGCGCCTGCACCGCATGGGGATCACGCTCCCGCCCGAGGTCATGGGGCTCAAGTGACGGCCGCGCGCGGAGCCCAGGGCGGCGAGGCGACCGGGACGCCCCACGCGGTGACCTACGTCGAGGTCCGCGTCGGCGCGCGGCTCCCGGCCGTGCGGTTCGTCAACGACCTGCTCGAGACCGCGCTCGCGGCGGTCGGCGTCGACGCCGGGGTGGCCCACGACCTGACCCTCGGCGTGGCGGAGCTGGTCGCGAACGTGTGCGAGCACGAGTACGGCCCGGGCGGCGGGGAGGTCGGCGTCCGGCTCGACGTGGGGGCCGACGCGCTGATCCTCACGGTCACGTCCGACGGCGGGCCGTTCGACCTCGAGGGGGCGCTCCGCGAGGCCGCCGAGCGCGACCCGCTCGAGGCGCTCGACGAGGGCGGGCTCGGCCTGCCCATGCTCGTCGCGCTGTTCGACGAGGTCCGGCACCGCCACGAGGCCGGGCGCGGCAACACGATCACGCTCCGGCGCGCGCGCTGAGGGCCCTCGAAGAGGTCCTCGACCAAGGCCGCCGCGAAGCCCACGAAGCGGGCGAAGTCGCTGGCGAGCGCGGTCGGGCCGGTGGCTCCCCCGAGGGCGCCGTGGCCGGGGCCCCGCCGGGCCCGGGTCAGTCCAGGACCGCGTGGAGCGCGCCGTCGCTCGAGGCGGCCAGCACGGCGCCGCGGTAGGGGAGCGGCTCGGCGAGCACGGGCCCGCCGGTCGTCGCGCGCCACCGGACGGCGCCGTCGGAGAGCTGGTAGGCGCGCACCGTGCCGTCCCGGCAGGGGACGTAGACCCGCCCGGCCAGGACGCTGGGCGGCCCGGCCTCGGCCGGGAGGTCGTGCGCCCAGCGCTCGCGCCCGTCGCGCGCGTCGAGCGCCACGAGGCGCTTGCCGCAGGGGACCACGACGGTCCCCGCGAGGTGCGCCGGCGCGCCGGTCGCGGGCGCGGGCAGCCGGACCCGCCAGCGAGGGGGCGTCCAGGCGAGCGCGAGGTCGCCGTCCTCGAGCGCCACGAGCACCCCGCCCGGGGCGCCCACCGGCGTCGCCACGGGGCGGCCGCCCAGGTCGAGCCGGCTCGCGACGGCGCCGGTCGCCGGGTCGAGGAACAGGACCTGCCCGTCGGTCGTCGCCGCGAGCAGGCGCTCGCCCTGGTGCCCCGGCGCGGCGGCCAGCGGCGCGGGCAGGCGCGCGCGCCAGCGGACGGCCCCGGCCGCGTCGAGCGCGACGAGCGCCTCCGGGCCCGCCAGCACGACGACCTCGCCCAGCGGCGTCGCCCAGGCGACCTCGCCCAGGTCCGCCCCGACCTCGACCTCCCAGCGGGGCCCGCCCGTGAACAGGTCGAACCCCCGGACCTGCCCGTCCGGGAGCGCGAGCACGACGGTCCCGCCCGCGACGACCGGGGCCGCCGTCGGCGCGGCGAACAGCCCGAGCCCGCGCGTCCAGCGCGCGCGGCCGTCGGCGTCGAGGGCCTCGACGCGGCCGTCGAGCCCGACGAGGACGAGCAGCCCCTCGGCGAGGCGCGGCGCCCAGGGGAGCGGCCCGCGCGTCGCGTGCCGCCAGCGCAGGTCGCGGTCCAGGGTGACGTGCAGCTCCGGCGCGGCGTCGGGCGCGCGCAGGTCGAGCAGGTGCTCGAGCGGGCGGAAGCCGTCGCGGTGGACCCGGAGCGCCGCGGTGCGCCCCACGGGGACGCCGACCGTGCACGGCGTGGCCTCGGCCAGCGGGGCGCCGTCGAGCGCGAGGCTCGCGCCCGACGGCGCCGACGACACGGCGAGGGGCGCCTCGAGCTCGGCGACCGCCTCGGCCCAGGGGAGGCGCCGGCCCAGCTCGCGCGCGCGCTCGAACGCGAGCCGGAGCTGCCCCTCGCGGCGCAGCCGCGCGACCTCCTCGGCCCCGTCGCGCGCCTCGCCCTCGAGCGCCGCGAGGGCGCGCAGGCGCGCCGTGGCCTGCTCCGCCCAGGCGGTGCCCGCGAAGGCGACCTCGAGCGCGCGGTAGCCAGCGCGCGCGGGCTCCATCTCCGCGGCGTCCTCGTGGCGCCGCGCCGCGGCGAGGCGGCCCCGCCCCGCGTCGTCGCGCAGGCGCTCGACCGCCGCGCGCAGGCGCGCCACCCGGTCGAGCCCCCAGTCGTGGCGGAGCTCGTACGTCGCGAGCGCGTCGAGCGCGGGCGCCCAGCGCTCCGCCTGCGCGTGCTCGAGCGCGGCCGCGCGCGCGGCCTCGAAGGCGAGGATCGCGTCGTGGCGGAGCTTCACGAACCCGCCGACGGCGACCAGCGCGACGAGGAGCGCGAGGGCCAGCCCGAACGGCGCCAGGTAGGCGGCCCCGCGCCGCGTCGCGCGGAGCAGGCGCGCCTCGAGCTGCGCGTCACCGGGCTCGAGCTGCGCGACCTCCTGCCAGCAGGCGAGGGCCTGCTCCTCGTCCTCGCGCCCCTCGTAGAGCTGCGCGAGCGCGCGCAGCTCGCGGGCGGCCTGCTCCTTCTTCCCCAGCCCGAGGAGCACCTCGATCAGGCGGCGCCGGTTGTCGGCGTCTTGCGGCTGGAGCGCGACCGCGCGCTGGAGGCCCTGCTGGGCGCGGTTGAGCAGGTGGAGGCGGGCGAACAGGCGCGACAGGTCGAGCCACTCGGCCACGGCCTCGGGGGCGCGCTTGAGCTGCTCGAACAGGCCGGCGATCCGCTCGCGCGCGAAGTAGGCCTCGGGCGCGAGCTTCACGACCGCCCGGTAGGCCTCGATCCCCTCCTCCTGGCGGCCGCGCGCGGCCAGCTCCTCGCCGACCCGGCGCCAGCACTCGATCGCCTGGCCCCGCTCGCCCAGCTCCTCGTGGTCGCGCGCCATGCGGCGGCGGGCCTCGAGCGCGTCGATCATGAGCGCGAGCGCGCGCTCGAGCTCGTCGCGCTCGCGCCGCGCCCGGCGCCGCCGCTCCTCGGGCGACGGCGCCGGCGGCCGGGGGTCGAGCGCGAGCAGCCCGAGCCGGGCGAGCGCGTCGAGCGCGTTGCCCGCGGCGAGCGCGTCGTGCCCGGCGCGCCGCGCGGCGAGCAGCGCGTCGGCCACCGTCGCGTCCTCGCCGCGGGCCGCCTCGACGAGGACCGTCGCGAGGCCGGGCTCCGGCCGCCCGCCGGCCGCGAGGGCCGGCCCGGGCCCCACGCGCGCGCGCGCCGGCGGGCCGAGGCGCGCCGCGAGCTTCCGCCACTCGGGCGCCAGGGCGGCGACCTCGAGCAGCAGGTCCTTCACCCCGAGCGAGAGCTTCGTCGCCTCGAGCTCGCCCGAGAACAGGCGCGGGGGCGGGTTCGACTCCTGGAGCTCGTAGGTCGCGTCCTCCCAGCCGAGCACGTCGATCAGCTCGTCGCGGACGAGCTCGCGCGAGCGCGCGTGGGCGATCGACCGGAGCGCGTCCTCGCCCAGGACCCGCTCGAGCGCGCTCGCGCTCGCCGCCTCCTCGTCGGCCGCGCTGGCGCGCCGCGTCGCCTCGGCCGCGGTCCGGATCCGCGCGGCCTGCGCGGGGCTCACGGCCGGGTCGGCGCACACGGCCTCGACGAGCGTCCGCCCGCGCCGCGCGCCGACCGACGAGAGCCGCAGCCCGCCCGCCGCGAAGAACACGCACTTCTCGGCCAGGCCGTCGCTCACGAGCAGGTAGGCGACCTGCCGCGCGCCCGCCATGCGCTCGAGGAGGGCCGCGTAGCCGTCGAGGCGCAGCGGCCCGCGCTCGACGAGGACCGGCGCGACCCGCTCCCCGGTCGTCTTCACGGCGCCTCCAGGGCCGGCGGGAGGGCGTCGGCGACGAGGCGCACGCCGACCGCCTCGTGCCCGGCGTCGGCCGCGAGGCCGTCCTGCGCGTAGGCCGCGCGCGTGAGCGCGAGGTGCCGCGAGGCCCAGCCCCCGCCCGCGACCCGGGCCGACGGCGCGCCGTCGGCGTCGAGCGGGCCGAGCACGAGCTCGGCCGCGTTCCCGGCCATGTCGAGGCAGCCCCACGGGCTCCGGTCCCGCGGCGCGCGCCCGGCCGGGCCGAGCGCGGCCTTGCCCGCGCCGCCCCACACGCAGGCGCCCGGGTCGGGGTCCTCGCCCCACGGCCAGGTCCGGCCGTCGACGCCGCGGGCGGCCTTCTCCCACTCGAGCGCCGTCGGGACGCGCCGCCCGCGCGCGGCCGCGAACGCCTGGGCCTGCAGGAGCGAGACGCCGGTCACGGGGTGCGCCTCCGTCCCGGGGGGCGGGGCGCGCCCCGGCCAGCCGGGGGGCGCGGGCCGCGCGGGGTCCTCGGCGAGCCAGGCCGCCCACGCGCGGCGCGTGACCTCGCCCCGGTCGACGTAGAGCCCCGGCGTCGTCGCCTCGCGGCGCCCCTCGCCCTCGCCCGCGACGAACGGCCCGGGCGCGACCCACACGACGCCGCGCTCGGCGAGCGCGCCCTCGAGCGCGGCGCGGAGCCGCGGCAGGTCGGCGACCTCCGCCCGCGCGCGCTGCTCCTCGCCGAGCGCGTCGAGCGGGAGCGCCGCGAGCAGGTCGAGCGCCGGCCCGGGCTCCCCCGCGTCGCGGCGCGCGACGACCGCCGCGCGCGCGTCGAGGAAGGCGGCCCAGGCGGCGTCCGCGACGCGGCCGCGCGCCTCCGCGGCGGCCG
>JANJTH010000466.1 GCA_024711205.1 Planctomycetota bacterium
CGCCGGCGCGCCCGGCGCCGACCCCGGCGGGTCGGGCGTCGGCGCCGGCGCGGGACGCGCGCTGGCCCGCGCCCTGGGACGTGCCGCAGACGGCCCAGCCCGCGGACGCGCACGCCGACGACGTGTCGCCGCCGCCGGCCGAGGTCGGGTTCCGGTCGACGGTCGGGGCGGGCTCGACCTCGACGTTCGCGGTCGACGTGGACACGGCGAGCTACGCGGCCGTGCGGCGCAGCCTGCGCCACGGCTCGCTCCCGCCCGCGGAGCTCGTGCGCGTCGAGGAGCTGCTCAACGCGTTCGAGCTCGAGGAGCCGCCGCCGCCCGAGGGCGGGCCGCCGCTCGCGGCCCGGGTCGAGGTGACCGGGTGCCCGTGGGCGCCCGGGCGCCGGCTCGCGCGCGTCACGCTCCGCGGGCGCGCGGTCGACCCGGCCCGGCGCCCGGCCGCGAACCTCGTGTTCCTGATCGACGTGTCGGGGTCCATGGCGTCGCCCGAGCGCCTGCCGCTCGTGAAGCAGGCGCTCGCGCTCCTGACCGAGCAGCTCGGCGAGCGCGACCGCGTGGCGATCGTCGTCTACGCGGGCGCGGCCGGGCTCGTGCTCCCGCCCACGTGCGGCGCCGACCGGCGGACGATCCTCGACGCGCTCGACCGGCTCGAGGCCGGCGGGTCCACGCACGGAGCGGCCGGGATCGAGCTCGCCTACCGCACGGCCGCCGCGGGCTTCGTCGAGCACGGGGTCAACCGCGTCGTGCTCTGCACGGACGGCGACTTCAACGTGGGCGTCCGCTCGCAGCCGGACCTGGAGCGCTTGATCGCGGCGAAGGCCCGGACGGGCGTGTTCCTCTCGGTGCTCGGCTTCGGCGTCTGGTCGGGCGACCGGCGGATCGAGGCCCTGGCCCGGCGCGGCGACGGCCACTACGCCCTGATCGACGACCTGGCCGAGGCGCGGCGCGTCCTCGTGCGCGAGGTCGCGGGCACGCTCGTGACCGTGGCCCAGGACGCGAAGGTCCAGGTCGTGTGGGACCCCGCGCAGGTGGCCGCCTGGCGGCTCGTCGGCTACGAGAACCGCCTGCTCCGCCGCGAGCAGTTCGACGACGACCGCGTCGACGCGGGCGACGTCGGCGCCGGGCACCGCGTGACCGCGCTCTACGAGGTCGTGCCCGCGCCGGGGGCGCTCGACGCCCTCGACCCCGGCGCCGACGAACTCTGCCCCGGCGACCGCACGCTCGGCCTCGTGCGCCTGCGCTGGAAGGAGCCGGGCGAGGCCGAGAGCGCGCTGGTCGAGGTCCCGCTCGACGACCGCGGCGGCACCTTCGAGGGGGCGAGCGCCGACCAGCGGTTCCTCGCGGCGGTCGCCGCCTCGGGCCTGCTCCTGCGCGGCTCGCCGCACGCGGGCACGGCGACCTACGGGCGGGCGCTGGCGTGGGCCGAGCGCGCGCTCGGGCGCGACGCGAGCGGGCAGCGCCGCGAGTGGATCACGCTGCTCCGCGCGGCGGCGCGCCTCTCGGACGCCCCGCTGTCGGCAGCCGAGCCCCGGTCGCCCCGGCGCGGCGGCTGATCCGCCCCGCGGGTTCACCGTACAGGGGGCAAGGACGTCGGAATCCGCCGCTCTTCCCGTTCCCGTTCCCGTTCCCGCGGTCGTGCAGAGTCGTCGCACTCCGTTTGAACACCCCCTCGCCGCCTCGCCCCCTCCACTTCTTCCCTTGCCCTTGCCCTTGCCCTTGCCCTCCCTCCTTTCTTCCCTTCCCCCCCTCTTCTCCCCCCCTCTTCTCTCCCCGCCAGGCCGGCCACGGCCACGGTTACAGTCCCGTCCCGCTCCGGTCCAGCCCGCCTGGCGGCTCCCCTGCGCCCTCGGAGGCCCACACCATGATTCGCTTCCGTCCGAGACCCCTCGAGGCCGTCCGCGCGCTCGCGTTGCTCGCGGTCGCCGCCGCGCTGTCGTCCGCGCAGGCGGGTTGCAGTTCGGCGGAGAGCCGCGCGGCCGCGGCGCCCTGGGACATGGCCGAGGGAGGCTACGCGCCCGCCGCCGAGAAGTCCGGCGCCGAGGACGAGGCACCTCCCGCGCCGGCGCAGAGCCCTGCGCCCGGCGGCGCGGCCGACGAGGACGTGCTCGACGCGCGCCTCACCGACGGCGACGACCTGGCGTTCGGCCAGCAGCTCGCCCAGGCCGGCGGCGGCGCGAACGGGCAGGGCGCCGCCGGCGGCCAGGGCGGCCAGGGCGCCGGCGCGAACGGACAGGGCGGCGCCGGCGGCCAAGCCGGCCAGGGCGCCGGCGGCGGCCAGCCCCCACCGCCCGCAGGCCAGCCTCCGGCCGGCCCGCTCCTGATCTACGAGGCGACGCTCACGCTCGGCGTCTACGAGGTCTCGGCCGTGCTCCGCACGGTCGTCGAGCTCGGGCGCGAGCTGGGCGGGTTCCTCTCCCGGCAGACCGATGACTCGGTCACGATCCGCGTCCCGGCGCGGCGGTTCCACGACGCGATCGGCCGGCTCGAGGGGCTGGGCGACGTCGTCCACCGCGACGTGCGGACCCAGGACGTGGGCGAGGAGTACCGCGACCTCCAGATCCGGCTCCGGAACGCCGAGGCGATCCGCGCCCGGCTCGAGCTGCTCCTCGCGCGGGCGGACGAGGTCGAGGACGCGCTCAAGGTCGAGGCCGAGCTGGGCCGGGTCACCGAGACGATCGAGCGCTACAAGGGCCGACTGCGCTCGCTGGCCGACCGCGTGGCCTACTCGACGATCACGGTCCGCTGCGCGCCGCGCCCCGACGACCAGGCCGACCGGCCCGAGGCGTTCCGGCTGCCCTTCCGCTGGCTCGACGAGCTCGGGCTCCGCTCGCTCCTCGACCTGAGCGCGGCCCAGTGACGGAGGACCACGCCATGCGCACCTGCTCGCCCTCCGCCGCCCGCCGCGCGCGCGTGGCCCTCGCGCGCCCGGGCCTCGCCCGCGCCGCCCTGGTCCTCGCGGCCGGGCTCCTGTTCGCCGGCTGCCGCGTCACGCTCGAGCCGCCGCCCGACTTCGTCGAGCTCGAGGAGCGCGACTGGTCGTCCTACGCCTACCGCGCGGCCGACGCGCGCGGCGTCGTCCTCGGCGTGCGCGCCGAGCGCAACCCGGAGCGCGGCACGCTCGAGTTCTGGGTCGAGGTGCTCAAGGGCCGGCTCCGCGCCGACCGCGGCTACGCGCTCCTCGAGGAGACCCCCGTGACGGCCAGCAACGGCGTGCGCGGGCGGACGCTCGTGTTCGGGCGCGACGAGGGCCACGAGCCCTACCTGTTCGCCGTGACCGCGTTCGTCGCGGGGAGCGACCTCTACCTCGTCGAGTGGGGCGGCAAGAAGCTCGACGTCGAGCGCGCGCGCGCCGGCCTCGACGCCGCGGTGACCGGCTTCGCGCCCTGAGCCACGCGCGAGGGCTGCGCCCAGCACGGCCCGACCGGAGGGAGGTCGGCCCAGCACGGCCCGAGCGCCCGCGCCAGGTCCCGGGGGGGGCAGGCCCCCCCGGGGGCCTCGGCGCGCGCGGGGCGTGCCGCGCCGGGGGCCCGCCCCCGAGGCCGCCCCCGGCGCGGGGCGCCGCGCGGGCCCGTGCTATCGTCCGCGGCCGCGTGGCCGCCCGCCCGTCGCCCAGGCGCGGAGCCGAGCCGATCGCGCGCAGGAGACCGCGTGGAGCCGCAGGAGATCCGCGTCTTCGGGGCCCGCGAGCACAACCTCAAGGGGATCGACGTCACGATCCCCAAGAAGCAGCTCGTCGTGTTCGCGGGGCCCTCGGGCTCGGGCAAGTCGACGCTCGCGATCGACACGATCTACGCCGAGGGGCGGCGCCGGTTCGTCGAGAGCCTGTCGGCCTACGCGCGGCAGTTCCTGGGCCAGAAGGACAAGCCGCGCTACGACAAGATCACCGGGCTCTCGCCGAGCATCGCGGTCGAGCAGAAGGCGGCCTCGTCGAACCCGCGCTCGACCGTGGGCACGATCACGGAGATCCACGACTACCTGCGCGTGCTCTACGCGCGCACGGGGGTCCAGCACTGCCCCGGGTGCGACCGGCGCGTCGAGGCGCAGTCGGCCCAGGCGATCGCGCGGCGGATCGGCGGCTTCCCCGAGGGCTCGCGGCTGCTGCTCCTCGCGCCGCGGATCGAGAACCGCAAGGGCGAGCACCGCGAGGAGCTCGTCGCGCTGCGCGCCGAGGGCCTCGTGCGCGCGCGCGTCGACGGGCAGGTCCGCGAGCTCGCCGGGCTCGACAAGCTCGACAAGAAGGCGAAGCACACGCTCGAGGCCGTCGTCGACCGGATCGTCGTCCGCCCCGACCAGACCCACCGGATCGCCGACTCGGTCGAGATGGCGCTCCGGCTCGGCGGCGGGCGGCTCGTCGTCGTCGACGCCGACAAGGGGATCGAGGAGATCCACAGCGAGCGGCTGGCCTGCGTGCCGTGCGGGCGCTCGTTCCCCGACCTGAGCCCGCAGAGCTTCTCGTTCAACGCGCCCCAGGGCATGTGCCCCGCGTGCAACGGGCTCGGCCACGGGCTCGACATGGACCCGGCGCTCGTCGTCCCCGACCCGGGGCGGACGATCGCCCAGGGCGCCGTCGTCGTGTGGCCGCGCGAGACGCTCGAGGACGAGGGGAGCTGGACCGGCCGGCTCGTGGCCGCGCTCGGCGACGCGTTCGGGTTCGACCTCGACACGCCCTGGCGCGACCTCCCGCCCAGGGCCCGCGAGGTGATCCTCGAGGGCGGCGGGACCCAGCAGGTGTCCGTGCGCTGGAACCAGGCCCGCCCCTACAAGCTCCGCTGGGAGGGCGTGCTCCACCAGCTCCGCCGGCGGCTCCTCGAGACGAAGTCGGAGGAGCGCCAGGGCTTCTACGCGCAGTTCCACAGCTACCGGCCCTGCCCCGAGTGCCAGGGCGGGCGGCTCCGCCCCGAGAGCCGGGCCGTGCGCGTGGGCGGGCGCTCGATCGCGGACGTCTGCGAGCTCGCCGTGCGCGAGGCGAGCCGGTGGGTCGACGGGCTGCCGGCCGGGTTCGACCGCGAGCAGGCCCAGATCGCGGGCGAGCTGCTCAAGGAGATCCGCGCGCGCCTGCGCTTCCTCGAGGACGTGGGCCTCGACTACCTGACGCTCTCGCGCGCCGGCCCCTCGCTCTCGGGCGGGGAGTCGCAGCGGATCCAGCTCGCGAGCCAGATCGGCTCGGAGCTGTCGGGCGTGATCTACGTGCTCGACGAGCCGTCGATCGGGCTCCACGCGCGCGACGCGTCGCGCCTGATCTCCACGCTCCAGCACCTGCGCGACAAGGGAAACACGATCCTCGTGGTCGAGCACGACCGCGAGACGATCGAGCGCGCCGACTGGATCGTCGACTTCGGCCCGGGCGCCGGCCGCGACGGCGGGCGCGTCACGGCCCAGGGGACGCCCGCGGAGCTCGCGCGCGACCCGGCCTCGCTCACGGGCCGCTACCTCTCGGGCGCGCTCGAGATCGCCGTGCCGAAGCGCCGCCGGCCGATCGACCCCGACCACGCGATCGGCGTGCGCGGGGCGCGCGGCAACAACCTGAAGGGCGTCGACGTCGACTTCCCGCTCGGCGCGTTCGTGTGCGTGACCGGCTGCTCGGGCGCGGGCAAGTCGACGCTCGTGAACCAGCTCCTCCTGCCCGGGCTCCAGCGCGCTCTCACCGACGCCGCCGTGTGGGTCGCCCCCCACGACGCGCTGCTCGGCGCCGACCGGATCGACAAGGTGATCGCGATCGACCAGCAGCCGATCGGCCGCACGCCGCGCAGCAACCCGGCCACCTACGTGAAGGTCTTCGACCTGATCCGCGACCTGTTCGCCTCGCTCCCCGAGGCGCTCGCGTTCGGGTTCAAGGCCGGGCGGTTCTCGTTCAACGTGAAGGGCGGGCGCTGCGAGGGCTGCGAGGGCTCGGGCGTCAAGAAGATCGAGATGCACTTCCTCGCCGACGTCTACGTGACGTGCAGCGAGTGCGAGGGCAAGCGCTTCAACGACGCGACGCTGCGCGTGAAGTTCCGCGGCAAGTCGATCGCCGAGGTGCTCGGCATGACGATCGCCGAGGGGGTGGAGCACTTCGCGAACCAGCCCAAGATCGCGCGGCTCCTCCAGACGCTCCTCGACGTGGGGCTCGGCTACGTCGCGCTCGGGCAGCCCTCGCCCACGCTCTCGGGCGGCGAGGCCCAGCGCGTGAAGCTCGCGCGCGAGCTGGCCCGGCGCGGCACGGGGCGCACGCTCTACGTGCTCGACGAGCCGAGCACGGGGCTCCACTTCGACGACATCCGCAAGCTCCTCGTCGTGCTCGGCCGGCTCGTCGAGGCCGGGAACACGGTCCTCGTGATCGAGCACAACCTGGACATCGTGAAGACCGCCGACTGGGTGATCGACCTCGGCCCCGAGGGCGGCGAGGGCGGCGGGCGCCTGCTCGCCGCCGGGCGCCCCGAGGACATCGCGCGCGCGCCGGGCTCGTACACGGGCCGGTTCCTGGCGCCCCTCCTCGGGCTCGCGCCGCTGCCCGAGGGCGACACCCCCCCGGCGGCGGCCCCCGGGCCGCGCGCGAAGGCGAGGGCGGCCGAGGGCGCGTCGACGCCGGAGGGCGAGCCGACCCCGCCCCCGCGGGCGCGGCGCGGGAAGGCGCGCGCGAGCGGCGCGCGCTGAGCGTCCTCGAAGGAGTCCTCGGCGAAGGCCGCCGCGGAGCCAGCGGCGTCGCCCGCGAGGCGGGAGCACCTCGAGCACTCCTGGAGGGACCGCGAGCTGCGACCGACGAGGCAGGCGGCGTCGATGGAGAGCGGGGTCGAGCCGCCGATCTCTTCCAGGGCTCCGAGCCGATCCGGGCGATCGCTGGTCGGCGGGCGAGGTCCGCGGGCGTGGGCGGCGCGGCCCCCCCCGGTGGACCCGAAGGTCGGGCGAGGGGCGCGCGCGACCGCGCCGGGGCCGACCTCAGCCGTCGAGCCCGAGCAGCTTGCCCAGGCGCGCGCGAGCGCGCGCCAGCAGCGTGCCCACGCGCTCGGGGGGCACGTCGAGCGCGCTCGCGACCTGCTTGTAGCTGTGCGCGCTCCCGTAGAAGAGCTGGAGCGCGAGCCGGTCGCGGTCGGCGAGGGCGCCCAGGTGCTCGCGGACGCGCCGGCGCAGCTCGTCCGCCGCCGCGGCGTCGCCCGGGGAGGGCCCGGTCGCCGCCCGCGCGTCGGGCGAGCCGTCGAGCGCCTCGGGGCGGCGGCGGCGCTCGGCGCGCGCGGCCTGGCGGCGCGCCAGGACGCACAGCCAGGTCGCGAGGCTCGAGCGCCCCTCGAAGCGCCGGAGCGCGGCGCGGTCGCGCTCGAGGAGCGCCGCGAACACGTCGTTCGCGACGTCCGCGGCCCGGTCGTCGGGGTCGGCCGCCCCGAGCCGCGCGAGCGCGCGCGCGGCGACCCGCCGCACGAGGCGCTCGTAGCGGGCGTGGAAGCGCCCCCAGGCCGCCTCGTCGCCGGCCGCGCAGGCGGCGACGAGCGCGCGCTCGTCCTCGCGGGGCGCGCGCTCGTCCTCGTCGTCGGCGCTCGGCCGCGGGGCCACGGTTCGATCCTGCACGGCCGTCACGTCGCGCGCCAACGCCGGGACCGGGGCGGGCGCCCGCGCGCGACCTGGGGTCGCGCGCGGGCGCCGGGCCCCGGGCTCAGAGCGGGGAGGAGCCGTTCGCCAGGATGTACGCCACGACCTCGCGAGGCGTCACGAAGCCGTCGCCGTCGGCGTCGACCGCCGCGAAGCTCGCGGAGGCCGTCGCCGGCCACTCGCTCGCGGAGAGCTTGCGGTCGCCGTTGGCGTCCGCGGCTAGGAAGGCCCGGGCCGTCTGCTGCTGGGCCGCCGCGATCCGCGCCTGCTGGTCGAGGAAGTCGCGGAACTCCTGGAGGCTGACCTTGCCGTCGCCGTCGGCGTCCGCGGCGAGCAGGTTGCGCTGCCGGCGGAGCTCCGTCGCGTCGAGGAAGCCGTCGCCGTCCTTGTCGAGCCGCTGGAACGCGATGAGCTGCTCGTAGGCGCGCAGCTCGTCGGGCGTCACGACGCCGTCGCCGTTCGTGTCGGCGGCCGCGAGGTGCGCGGCGCGCGGGCCCGCCGCGGCGATCTCGGCCGCGGAGAGCACACCGTCACCGTCCGTGTCGAGGCGCGCGAAGATCGAGGTCACCATGCCGCCCGCGGCCGCGCCCGCGCCGGCGCCCGCCGGCCCGAGGCCGCCCGGCCGGGGCGCACCCGGCGGCATGCCCGGCCTGCCGG
>JANJTH010000469.1 GCA_024711205.1 Planctomycetota bacterium
GCTCGGCGGCGGCCCGGCCGCCCGCGGCGCGCCCGGGCTCGCGTCGCTCGTGGGGGGGCTCGCAGGGCGGGGGGTGCGGCTCGCGGGGGGGGCTCCGGGCGCTGCCAGGGCGCCCCCGCAGTGCTCGCACTTCGCCGCCGCCTCGGCGGCGCCGGGGGCGGGGTTGGCCTTCACGACGTCCGGTTGCAGGTAGGTGAGCTTGCGGCAGGCGACGCAGCCCCGCGCGAGCTTGGAGCGCGCGACCTCGACCTCACGCGCCACGTCGCGCTCGAGCGCGTGCGCCTCGACCAGATGCCGCTCGAGGGGCCGCCCGCGCGCCTCGGCCGCGGCCAAGGCCGCGTCGAGGGCCGAGGGCGAGAGCAGCCCGCGCTCGAGCAGCAGCGCGCGGAACGACAAGTCCGAGCTCGAAGACACGTGGCGCTCCCCTGGGCTCCCCCGCTCGCGAACGGAAGCGTACTGCTTCCCGGGGAGGCGGGCCAGCCGTGGGCGGGATCGGTCCTCCCGCGCGCGGGTGCACCATCGCGGGCGACGTGCGGCGCCAGGACGGCCACTCGAGGCCCGGCCGGAGAGCACGCAGGAGCCCTCCACGATGCGGGCGTCGTGCTCGCGAGGCGGGAGCCACTCGCGCCCTCCTGGAGGGACCGTGCGTTGCGACCCACAGCGCGAGCGACGGCGCGAGCGACGACCCAGGCGAGCGGAGGCGAGGCGGCGCTTCCCGCCGGGCCTCTAGCCGCGGCGCACCCGGTAGCCCTTCGCCTCGAGCCGCGCGGCGACCTCCTCGAGGTGCCGGCCCTGGACCTCGATCACGTCGCCCTGGGCGGTCCCGCCCGCCCCGCACGCCTTCTTGAGCTCCTTCGCGAGCGCGGCGAGCGTCCCGGGGTCGTGGCGGAACCCGCGCGCGACCGTGACCAGCTTGCCCTGCGCGCGCTTCTCCTCCGTCACGCGCACCGACTGCTCGCCCGCCGCGGCGGACGGCGGCCGCACGGGCGCCGCCTCGCGCCTCGCGGGGATCAGCTCCCAGCCGTCCCCCTTCGTCGTCCTCGCCACCGCCGCCTCCGCGCGGGCGCGCCATCCGCCCCGCGCTCCCGGTATACACTGGCGGCATGAGCACCAAGCAGGACGAGGCGCGGACCGTCCACGTGGTCGGCGCGCCGCTCGACCACGGCGCCGGGCGCCGCGGGGTCGGCATGGGGCCGAGCGCGCTCCGGATCGCGGGGCTCCACGACGCGCTGGCGCGGATCGGCTACCGCGTCGTCGACCACGGCGACGTGACGATCCCGGCCCCCGAGACGTGCCCGCCCGGCGACCCGAAGGCCAAGTACCTCCCGCTCGTCTCGCAAGCCTGCCGGGAGGTCGCGGCCGCCGTGCAGAAGACGCTCGCCGACGGCGGGATCCCGCTCGTGATCGGCGGCGACCACTCGATCGCGATCGGCACGATCTCCGGGGTCGCCGCCCACCAGCGCGAGCGGCGCGGGCCCGACGGGCCGAGCCGCGTCGGGGTGATCTGGTTCGACGCGCACGGGGACATCAACACGCCCGAGACCTCGCCCTCGGGGAACATCCACGGCATGCCCGTCGCCTGCCTGCTCGGCCGCGGCCCCGAGCCGCTCGTGTCGATCGGGTTCCCGGGGCCGAAGCTCAACCCGGCCAAGGTCGTGCAGATCGGGCTCCGCGACCTCGACGAGGTGGAGAAGCGCGACCTGCGGGCCTCGGGGATCTACACGTTCACGATGGAGGACATCGACCGCCGGGGCATGGCGACCGTCGTCGAGCAGGCCATGGAGATCGTGACGAACGGGACCGACCTGCTCCACGTGAGCTTCGACGTCGACGCCGTCGACCCGCAGGTCGCGCCCGGCACCGGCACGCGCAAGATCGGGGGGCTCACCTACCGCGAGGCCCACCTGGGCATGGAGATCATCGGCGACTCGGGCCGGCTCACGAGCCTCGAGCTCGTCGAGGTGAACCCGATCCTCGACAACCAGAACCAGACGGCCGAGCTCGCGGTCGGGCTGATCGCCTCGGCGCTGGGCAAGCGGATCCTGTAGGGCGCCGCCGGGCGCCTACGCGCCGAGCGCGCCCGCGAGCGCGGGCAACACCTCGCCCGCGCGCCCCGTGACCTTGAGCGCCGCGTCGGGGTCGCCGCGCGTCTCGCCCAGGTCGACGATCGCGACGGGCAGCCCGAGGCGCCCCGCCTCCCGCACGAAGCGGTAACCCGAGAACACGGCGAGCGAGGACCCGACGACGAGGAGCGCCTCGGCCTCGCCGAGCAGGCGGCCCGCCTCCTCGCGGACGGCGCGCGGGACGACCCCGCCGAAGAACACGACCGCCGGCTTGAGCGAACCGTCGCAGGCGCGGCAGCCGACCGGGCGGAACGTCTCGACGTCCTCGGGCGCGAGCTCGGCGTCGCCGTCGGGCGCGTGCGCGAGCCCGCGCGCGGCGAAGCCCGGGTTCGCCGCGGCGAGGCGCCCCTGCACGGCCGCGCGGGGCTCGCGCGCGCCGCAGTCGAGGCACTCGACCTCGTGGAGCGTCCCGTGCAGCTCGACCACGCGCCGGCTGCCGCCGACGTGGTGGAGCCGGTCGACGTTCTGCGTGATCACGCCGGCGAGCGCGCCCAGCACCTCGAGCCGGGCGAGCGCCGCGTGCGCGGGGTTCGGCCGCGCCGCGGCGAACCGCGGCCAGCCGACGAACGAGCGCGCCCAGTAGCGGCGCCGGGCCGCGGGGTCCGAGACGAACTCCTTGTGCTCGAGCGGGCGCCGCGCGCGCCGCCGCGTCTCGGGCCCGCGGTAGTCGGGGATCCCCGACTCGGTGCTGCACCCGGCGCCGGTCAGCGCCACCACGCGTCGGCCGCGCAGGAGCCGGGCCAGGTCCTCGACCCCGCCGGCCCGGGGGGCGGGCGCGGGCGCCGCCGCGTCGTCGCGCGTCATGCGCGCGATCGTAGTCGCGCGCCGGCCCGGGACCGCGCGCGGCGGCGGCCGCTACCCCAGCCAGCCGAACGGGGCGACCTGCCGGGGGAGCGTCGCCCGGCGCTCCTCGAGGAAGGCCCCCCAGGCGGCCGGGTCGTCGCCGAAGTTCTTGTGGACGATCGCCGGCAGGTTCTCGAGCGCGAGCGCGCGCTGGTCCTCGAGGAAGGCGGCGACCGTCTCGGCGAGCGTCGACGGGTCCTCGTAGGGGGCGGCGGCCTCGGCGCACTCGTCGGCCAGGCGGGCCAGGTCGAGCAGGCGGACGAGCGCCTCGACGACGTGGAGCGAGCGGGTCTCGACGAGCCCCTGGAAGGTCGAGAGGTCGACCCCCACGGCCCCCTCGTGCCCGATCGTCTCGTCGCCGCCGTGCCCGGCGTCCTCGAACCGGCAGCGCGCCCGGCCGACCTCGAGCACGTCGCCGTGGGCGAGCAGCCCCACCTCGCGGCGCGCGCCCCGCACGGTGGTGCCGAACCGGCTCCCCAGGTCCTGGAACGCGTAGCGCGTGAACAGCCGGAGCAGGCTCACGTGGCGGCGCGAGACGGACCGCTCGGGCACGACGATGTCCGCCTCCTCCGAGCGCCCGAGGACCCACGCCTCGCGCTCGGAGAGCTCGATCGTGCGCCCCGGCGCCCCCGGAATGCCCGAGAGCACGAGCCGCCCGCGCACGCGCACCCCCGGCGCGCGGACCTGCTGGGGGTAGTGCCGGTGCATCTCGAACCACCAGGCGAGCCAGGCGTCGACCGAGCGGCCCAGGTTCTCCCGGGTCGTGCGGAACAGCCGGTCGACGATCCGCCACACGCGCTCCTGCGCGAACACCCGGGCGCGCTCGAACACGCGCCCGGCCTCGTCCCGCGGGACGCCGAGGTGCTCGAGGCGCCGCCGCGAGGCCTCGAGCGCATCGAGCGCCGCGCGCGTGTCGAGCGCCTCGAAGCAGGCCACGAGCGCGCGCGGATGCGCCGCGTCCTCGAGCACCGAGGCGAGCAGGCCCGGGACGACGACGGGCGGCCCCGCGGGCGGCTCGGCGGCGGCCGGGCCGCCCCCCTTGGGCTGCGTCCGGTAGCGGTCGCTCGAGGGCGCCGCGAGGCGCCCCGAGGCGCGCCGCCCCGCGCTGCCCGCGCGGTAGCGCAGGACCGGGCCCTCGCCGAGCTGCACGCGGTCCTTGTCGCGCAGGACGATCTCGCGCACGCGCCGGCCGTTCACGCGCGTGCCCGCGGCCGTGTCGAGGTCTCGCAGCAGCACGCCGCCGAGCGTCCGCTCGAGCGCGGCGTGGCGCGGCTCGACGCCCGGGTGGTCGACCGCGACGTGGCAGGCGCGGTCCCGCCCCAGCTCGAAGCTGGGCGCGCCGAGGAGCACCCAGGGGGGCGCGCTCGGGTCGTCGACCCGCTCGATGCGCGGGACGTCGGGGAACTCGCCGCGCATGACCCGGTCGAGGTCGGCGAGGAGCGCGCGGGCGTGGGGCGGCCGCTGCGTGCGGTCCCGCTCGAGGAGCTGCGTCACGACGTGCTGGACCGGCAGCGGGACCTCCGGGGCGACCTCGCCGATCGGCTCGAACTTCCCGGCCTGGATCCGCCAGGCGAAGTCCGCCGGGGTCCGCCCCTTGAAGGGCGTCTGCCCGGAGAGGAGCAGGTAGAAGACGACGCCGAGCGCGAACAGGTCGACCCGGTGGTCGACCTCGTGGTCGCCCCACTGCTCCGGGGCCATGTAGGCGGGGGAGCCCAGGATCTCCCCCGCCTGCGAGACGACCTGGTTGTCCATCGTCTTCGCGAGCCCGAAGTCGAAGACCTTGAGGATCCCGCCCCGCGCCACGAGGACGTTGTGCGGCTTGATGTCGCGGTGGATCACCCCCTGCTCGTGCGCGCCGGCGAGCGCGGACGCGATCTGCTTCACCGCGCGGGTCGCGCTCTTCCAGTGGAAGCGCCCGCGCTCCTCGAGCAGCTCCTGGAGGGTCGGCCCCTCCACGTACTCGAGCACGAGGTAGGGGAGGCTCCCCTCCTGCCCGGCCGCGTAGACCTTCACGATGTTCGGGTGGTCGAGCGCGGCCATGACCTCGCACTCGCGGCGGAAGCGCGCGAGCGCCTGCGGGTCCTGCGCCGTCGCGAACACCTTGACGACGTAGTTGCTCTCGAGCGAGCCGACGCGGGCGGCGCGGTAGACCTTGCCCATGCCGCCCTCGCCGATCTTGGCCTCCGTGACGTAGCTGCCGAAGCGGCGCCCGACGTAGGGGTCCTCGACCGGCAGGCCGTGGACCCGCCCGCTGAGCATCGTGAGCAGCGTGCGCCCCTGCGTCCGCGAGAGCACACCGGCCTGGTGGAGCGCCGTGAGGAAGCCGGAGAGCTCCGTCTCCTCGTCCGCCGTGTCCTCGCTCGGCGCGCGCCGGCGCCAGGCGTCGGCGTGGGGCTCGAGGTCGGCCGCCTGGGCGATCCCGAGGTTCACGATCGCCCGCGTGGCGAGGTCGATCGGGTCGGTCGAGTCCATGCGCGGCACCGGGTCGCAGGGCGGGGACGACGGCGCCCCCCGCCGTGGGCTCCAGGCTAAGCGTTTCCGGGCCGGCATGCACACCGCGCCGCCCGACCGGGTTTCGTCTCGCCCGGGTCCGGGGTTGCGCCCCGGATGCGACCCGCGCGGGCGGCCGCCGAACGGGACGGCGCCCCCGTGAGCGCTTCCAGGCCAGGGGCTTGCGAGGCTCGAGGGCGTGGAACGCCGTCTGCTAGAGTGAGGCGCCAAAGCACCCGCGCCGGGCTCGCTCGGCGCAAGGAGACCCCCCATGCTCCGACTCCGCACGCTCGCGTGGCCCCTCGCCGCCGCGGCGCTCCTCGTCGCGCCGTCCTGGGCGCAGTCGATCGACCTCACCGGCTCCTGGACGCTCGCGGGCAACGACGCGAGCGGCCGCTACGAGGGCACGGCGCGCCTGCAGCAGCAGGGGTCCCGGGTCACGGGGACGCTCGAGTACGAGTACCAGCAGTGGAGCTGGTCGGCCTTCGGCTTCCGGCCCAGCGGCCGCAAGGGCTCGGCGCGGCTCGAGGGCGAGCTCCGCGGGCACTCCCTGTCCGGCCAGCGGATCCAGGACGCCGGCGTCGCGGGCGTGATCGCCGGCGGGCAGGGCGCGTCGCACCGCTTCCAGTACTCGCTCGCGCTCGGCGAGGCCAACGAGCACGGCTCGCGCGTGCGGAGCGTCGCCGGGAAGTACGACGGCTCGCGCGGCCGCGACCGCCTGACCGGCCACCGGCCCGGGCCCGCCGACGGCGGCGCCGCCCCGGCGGGCGGCGCGATCGCGCTGCCGCCGCGCCTGCTCGCGGTGCCGGGCGCCCCGCAGGAGGCCCGCCAGGCCGTGACGGTGCGGGTCGAGGCCGCGCAGGCCACGCTCGTGCTCGCCGGGCCGGCGCGGCTCCTCCGCGGCGGGGCCGTCGTCCGCGACGGCCCGGGCGAGCTCGCGCTCCAGCGCGGCGAGCACGCGCTCCAGATCGACGGGACGGGCGACGGCGCGGTGACGCTGACGCTGCGCGCGGAGGGCCGCGAGGTCGCGAGCGCGCGCAGCGAGTCCGCCGTCGAGCGCCTCTACGCGCTCCTGTTCGGCTACTTCGGCGCCGAGATCAACTACCTCGAGGGCGACCTGAAGAAGACCGTCGACGGGATCGCGCCCTCGCTCCCCGGCTACGCGCGCATCGAGGACGGCGCGTCCTACGACCAGAGCAAGATCGACCGGGCGATCAACGACCCGGCCACGCCGCGCAAGGTCCTCGTCGACTGGTGCACGACGCGCGAGGACTTCCTCCGCTACCTCCGGCGCGGCACGGTCCGCGGGCTGGCCTGGTCGTCGCACGGCTACATGGAGCCCTTCCCCGGCTGCCCCGACGAGGAGCTCGACCTGTTCGAGAGCCGGATCTGGTCGTCGGTCGCGGGGAACCCGGGCTCGGGCGACGCGAAGAACTTCGTGCGCGAGGTGAAGGACGCGCTCCGCACGGCGGTCGCGACGCACGGGAAGCTCGACTTCGCGCTCATGCACTCGTGCTGCACGGGCGGGATCGGGAGCTACCGCGACGAGCTCTGGAACTACACGACGCCCGCCACGAAGGAGCGCGCGCGCCGCGTGCTCGGCGACCCGCTGCCGGACTACCGGAACGTGCGCTACATGCCGTTCGACGCGCTCGCGGACCAGGTGGACCACGTCGTGACCTACGACGGGCCGTCGTACTTCTCCATGTTCGACGTGAACTGGCCGCGGCTCCGCCGCTCGATCCAGGCCGGCCGGTGAGACCGGGGCCCGCGCTCGGGGCGGCGCTGGTCCTCGTCGTGGCCGGCGCCGCCGCGGGGCAGGAGCCGTGGTGGGAGCGCCCGGACGCGCGCGCCGACGCGCGCCGGGCGCTCACGCTCGTCCGCGACGTCATGACGGCGACCGAGCGCGGCGACGCGCGCCCCGCCGCGGCCGCGCTCACGGACGCCTCGTGGGTGGTCCGGCTGTTCGCGGCCGTGCGCCTCGAGGCGCTCGGGCTCGACCGGCCGACGGCGCGCCTGCTCCGGGACGCGGCCGACCCGGGGCGCGGCGCGCCCGAGCCGGGCTGGGACGCGGTCCGCAAGGCGCGCGAGTTCGCGGCCGCGCTCGAGGTCGAGCTGGGGCCGCCGCCCGAGGTGAGCGAGGGCGACGCGCTGCGGATCGTGTGCAGCGTCGTGACCGAGCGGCTGCGCACGGCGCCCGACGCGCCGGGGCGCAAGCAGCGCGTGCTCGAGGGGGCGCTCGCGCTGCGCGCGGCGCTCGGCGAGGCCGCGGACCGCGCCTGGCTCGCGAGCTGGCTGCTCGCCTACGTCGACCCCGACGCGTGCCTGGCCGACCTGCGCGCGCGCGGGGTGGCCCAGGCCGTGGCCGAGGACGGCGCCAAGGTCTTCGCCTGGTACGCCGACAACGCGCGCTTCCTCTACTGGCACGCGGCGGACCGGCGCTTCCTCGTCGATCAGGAGGCGCGCGCGGCGAAGGCCTCGAGCGAGGAGCACCGCAAGCGCGTCCCCTGGCCCGCGGGCGAGGGGCCCGACGCGCCCTCGCGCAAGGGCGACCAGGGCGGCCGGTGACGGGGGAGGACCCGTCTGCCCAGGGCAGCGGGCCCTCGGGTCAGGAGCGGCGCCTGCGCCGCCTCGAGGAGCTCACGGCGTACCAGGAGCACCTCCTGGCGCAGCTCGACGAGGCGACCAGGACCCTCTCGGGCGAGCTCGCCCGTGCGCTCCGCGAGCTGAGCGAGCTCCGGCGCACGGTGGAGCGGGGCTCTGCCCCCGGCGCGCCCGAGGACGACCCCGACGAGGACCGGGTGCCGACGTCGGGGTGACCGCGCCGCGCGGGCACCCTCGCCCTGCGAGGGCCCACGAGCGCGACGCGCGCGCGTCGAGTCGGCCGCCAGGTCCGAGGAGGGGCTCGTCACGCGCAAGGAGACGGGCCTCGCCGACTTCGTGGACGACGCCCGCCGCGAGCTCAGCCCTCGACGTCCACGCTGACGAGGACGACGCCGAGCGCGTCGGGGGCGGTCGGGTCAGTCGCGAGCTCGACCTCGGCCGTGGCGCCCTCGGCGCAGGTGCCCGCGGTCTCGCGCTCGAAGTGCTCGAGGAAGTGCTCGGGCGAGAGGTGCGAGAGCGCGCCCAGGCGCACGCGGACGATCCGCACGCGCTTCGCGCCCTCGCGGGCGACGATCGCGTCGAGCTTGCGCAGGAGGTCGCGGATCAGCCCGTGCTCGTGCACCCGGCCTCCTGCGCGTCGGGCGCGCCTGCGTCGCCGGCGTCCAGCAGCTCGCGCAGCGCCAGGTCCGCGACCCGGTCGACGACCGCGAGGACCGCGGGCGTCGGGGCGGCGCCCGGCTCGAACCGCGCGCCCTCGACCGCGAGCACGACGAGCCGGCGCGGGAGCCGGTCGAGCGCGCGGCCCAGCTCGATCCCGGCCGCGACGCCGAGCGCGTGCGTCGAGACCGCGAGCACGTCGGCCGGCAGGGGCCCCGCGAGCGCGTCGAAGCGGTGCACGTGCCCCGGCGCGGCCCCGCTCCGGGCCGCGTCGACGAGGACCACCGCGTCGTCGGGCCCCCAGCGCGCCGACAGCTCGATCGGCGCGCCGGCGAGCGCCTCGACGCGGAGACCGCGCCGGTCCCCGGGCCCGCCGTCCGGGGCGTCCGGAGCGTCCGTGGGCCCGAGCCCGAGCCGCGCGCGCAGGCGGTCGCACACGAGCGGACCCACGGCGTCGTCGCCGCCCAGCCGGTTCCCGACCCCGAGCACGAGCCCGCGCGCGCGGGGCACCGGGCCCGCGTGGGCGCCGTGGGCGCCCGGTGGGGTCACGGCGACCGCTCGATGTGCAGCTTCAGGAAGTGCGTCGAGCAGGAGATGCACGGGTCGTAGTTGCGGATCGCCTGCTCGCACTCGTGGCGGAGCGCGTCCGTGTCGTCCTGCGGGAGCCGGCGCACGAGCAGCGCCCGCAGGTCGTCCTCGATGCTCGCCTGGTTCTGGGCCGTGGGCGGGACGATCCGCGCGGTCACGATCGTGCCGTCCTCGGCCAGCTCGTAGCGGTGATACAGGCTCCCCCGCGGCGCCTCCGTGCAGGCGTGGCCGACGCCGGCCCGCAGGGGCCCCTCCGCGTAGGGGCGCGCCGGCGGCGCGTAGCCGTCGAGCAGCCGCAGCGCCTCCTCGAAGGCGTAGGCGACCTCGACGAGGCGCACGAGCAGGCTCTTGAACGGGTTCGTCACGACCTGCCCGAGCCCGGCGTCGCGGGCGGCCTCCTGGCAGACGGGCGTCAGCCGGTCGAAGTTGAGCGCGTAGCGGGCGAGCGGCCCGGTCACGTAGCGGCCCCCGCCCTTGCGCCGCGCGTGGAGCGCCGTGCTGTGCGGGACCTGGACCTCCTCGAAGCTGGCGTCGAAGTCGGCCACGGCGACGTCGAGCCCGGCCGTGGACACGAGCCGGCCCTCGTTCATCGGGTACTCGGTCGGGTGGCGCAAGGACACGTACTCGCACGGGAAGTCGTGCTCGGGGAACGGCAGGCCCTTGGCCCAGCGCAGCCCGTCGAGCGCGCCCTCGAGCCCGCGCCGGAGCGGCTCGCGCAGGCGCTCGAGCTCGGCCCGCGTCGGCGCGCGCCAGAACCCGCCCGTCCGCACGTTGATCGGGTGGACCGCCCGCCCGCCGACCGCGGCCACGAGGTCGTTGCCGGCCTTCTTCATCGCGAGCGCCCGCTCGACGATCGGCTTGTGGTCCCTGGCCATCGCGACCGCGTCGGGGTAGCCCAGGAAGTCGGGCGCGTGGAGGAGGAACACGTGGAGGGCGTGGCTCTCGATCCACTCGCCGCAGTAGAGGAGCCGGCGCAGGACGCGGACCGCCGGGTCGACCGCGAGCCCGAGCGCGTCCTCGACCGCGTGCACCGCGCTCATCTGGTAGGCGACCGGGCAGATCCCGCAGATCCGCGCCGTGACGTCCGGCGCCTCGTGGCAGGAGCGCCCGCGCAGGAACGCCTCGAAGAAGCGCGGCGGCTCGAAGATCTCGAGCCGGACGGCCGCGACCTGGTCGCCCTCGAGCCGGACGTGCAGCGCGCCCTCGCCCTCGACCCGCGCGAGCGCCTCGACGTGGATCGTGCGGACCCTTCCGGCGGCGCCGACGGCGCCGCCGGAAGGGAGCCCCGCGGGCGCCTCGCCGTTCGGCTCGCTCACGCGCCACCTCCGGCGCCCCGGTCGGCCGCCTCGTGCGCCTCGCGGGCCGCCTGGAACGCGGGCGCCGCCGCGTTGAACGTCGCGAACAGGCGCGCGACGTCGCGGTCGGGGAGCCCGAGCTCGCGGCAGCGCCGGCCGAGCGCGAGCGCGTTCGGCTGCTCGTGCGGGCCGAAGCAGCCGAAGCAGCCGCGGTCCCAGCTCGGGCAGAGCGCCCCGCAGCCGGCCTGCGTCGCGGGCCCGAGGCACGGCGTGCCCTTCGCGACCGTGACGCACACGTTGCCCTTGCGCTTGCACTCGAAGCACACCGAGTGCGTCGACACGCGCGGGCGCCGGCCCTGCAGGAAGGCCGAGAGGACCTCGAGGAGCTGCCCGCGGTCGATCGGGCAGCCGCGCAGCTCGAAGTCGACCTTCACGTGGGCCGCGATCGGCGTCGACGTCCCGAGCGCCTCGATCCAGTCGGGGCGCGCGTAGACGACGCGCGCGTACTCGGCCACGTCGGCGGCGTTGCGGAGCGCCTGCACGCCGCCCGCCGTCGCGCAGGCGCCGATCGTCACGAGCGCGCGCGAGGCCGCGCGGACCTCCTGGATCCGCCGCGCGTCGGTGGGCGTCGTCACCGAGCCCTCGACGAGCGAGAGGTCGTAGGGGCCGTCGGCCTTCGCCGACGACATCTCGAGGAAGTGCGCGATCTCGACCTCGCCCGCGACCGTGAGCAGCTCGTCCTCGCAGTCGAGGAGCGAGAGCTGGCAGCCGTCGCACGAGGCGAACTTCCAGACCGCGACGCGCGGGCGCTTGCGGGTCATCACAGCTCCCGGACCCGCAGGAGCGGCTCCACCTGCGGCCAGGGGAAGACCGGGCCGTCCTTGCACACGAAGCTGCCCGCGAGCTGGCAGCGCCCGCAGGTCCCGACCGCGCAGTGCATGTTGCGCTCGAGCGAGACGAGCACGCGCGCCGGGTCGACGCCGAGCCCGGCCAGGTCCCGCGCGACGAAGCGCATCATGACCTCGGGCCCGCACACGAACGCGACCGCGCGCGCCGGGTCGAGCCCCGCGCGCGGGAGGAGCGCCGTGACGAAGCCGACGTCGCCCGTCCACGCCGCGCCCGGGCCGGCGGGCGCCGCGTCGACCGTGACCCGGACCTCGACGTCCCCGCGGCGCGCCCAGGCCTCGAGCTGCTCGCGGTAGAGCAGGTCGGCCGGCGTGCGGGCGCCGACGAGCAGGACGACGCGCCCGAACCGCGCGCGCGCGGCGAGCGCCGCCTCGAGCGCGGGGCGGAGCGGCGCGAGCCCGATCCCGCCCGCGACGAAGACGGCGTCCTGGCCGTGGGCCCGCTCGACCGGCCACGGCGCGCCGAACGGCCCGCGCACGCCGACCACGTCCCCCGCCCGCAGCGCGCACAGGGCGCGCGTCGTCGCCCCGACCGCGCGGATCGTCTGCACGAGCCGGCCCTCGGGGACCGTGGGCCCGGGGAGCCCCGAGAACGAGATCGGGACCTCGCCCACGCCGAACGCGTAGAGCATGGAGAACTGCCCCGGGCGCGCGGCGAAGCCCGGCGGCGCCTCGAGCTCGAGCGTCCACGTGTCGGGCAGCTCCCGCCGGGTCGAGAGCACCCGGCACGACGCCGGCAGGAGCGCGCCCGCGGGCCGCGCGGGCGGAGGGCCGAGGCCCTGCGCGGCGGCGGCCGTCACACCGGCCCCGGCGCGGCGGGCGCCCCGTACACGTCGAGGAGCTGCCAGCGGGTCGCCGCGAGCCGGCGCGAGAACAGCCGGGCCATGCGCTTCATGAGCTCGTAGCCGAGCTCGTGGTCGCGCTCGCACTTCCCGCGCAGGCAGGCCCCGTCGAACGCGATCGCCCGCACCGGCTCGACCACGCGGGCGTCGAAGGCGTAGCGGTGGGGCGGGAACAGCCAGCTCCAGCCCACGACCTCGCCCTCGCCGAGCGTCTCGACCGTCAGCGCGCCGCGCCGCTCGGCGTGGAGCTCGATCGCGACCTTGCCCGCGCGCAGGGCCCAGAACAGGTCGGCCGGGTCCCCCTCGCGGAACAGGTGCTCGCCCGCGGCGTGGGCGACGTTGCGCCCGCACCCGGCCACGAGCGCGAGGTGCTCGGGCCGCAGGCCGGCGAACAGGGACACGTCCGCGAGCTCGTCCTGGATCGTCCTCACGCGCCCTCCGCTGATCCGGCGCCTGGTGCCCCCGCGCCCGTGGGCGCCCCTGCGCCGCCGACCGCTCGACCTGCGATCACGCGGGCCTCCTCGGTCAGGTCGATCCCCACGGGGCACCAGGTCACGCAGCGCCCGCAGCCCGTGCAGCCCGACGTGCCGAACTGCTCGACCCACGTCGCGAGCTTGTGCGTGAGCCACTGCCGGTAGCGCGACCGGATCGAGCCGCGCACGCTCCCGCCGTGCAGGTGGCTGTGCTCGAGCCCGAAGCACGAGTCCCAGCGCCGCCAGCGCTCGGCGTGCTCGCCCGTGAGGTCGCTCGTGTCCTCGACCGCGCTGCAGAAGCAGGTCGGGCAGACCATGGTGCAGTTCGCGCACGAGAGGCAGCGCGTCGCCACGTCGTCCCAGCGTGGGTGCTCGAGCCCCGCGAGCAGGCGCGCCGGGAGGTCGGTCGTGTCGAGCGCCCGGCCCATGCGGCCAGCCGTCGCCTCGACGACCGCCCGCGCGGCGCCCTGCTCGGGGGCGCTCGCCGGGCGCGTCGCGAGCCGCGCCAGGACCTCGGCGCCGCGCGGCGTGCCGGCCTCGACCACGAAGTGGTGGTCGGGGCCGCCCTTCGGGCCGAGGACCTCGGTGAGCGCGAGGTCCCAGCCGGGGCCGGCGCGCGGGCCCGTCTGCATGGAGACGCAGAAGCAGGTCCCGCCCGCGACCGCGCAGTGGACGGCGACGATCAGCGCGCCCTCGCGGCGCGCCCCGTAGACGGGGTCGCGCTCGACGCCGGCGCCCAGGAACACGCGGTCCTGCACGGCGATCGCCGCGAGCTCGCAGCCGCGCACGCCGAGGAGCGCGAGCGGCCGCGCGGGCGCCGGCTCGGGCTCGAAGCGGAGCGCGCCGTCCTCGCGCCGGGCGCGCCACAGCCTGGCCTCGGGCGGGAACAGGGACCGCTTCCACGACGTCGGCCCGACCGTGAAGCCGAACACGGCCTCGTCGTCGCGGCGCCGCAGCCGGTAGCGCCCCGCCTCCTGCTCGTCGGTCCACCCCACGGGGAGGTCGGCCACGGTCCGCACGGCGTCGTAGACGATCGCCGCGTCGCGGACGGTGGGGCCCACCACGTCGTAGCCCAGGTCGACGAGGGCGTCGAGCAGGCCCTGGAGCGCGGCGCGCTCGAGCCGCGCGGGCGCGGGCGGGGTGAACGGCGCGGGCGGGACGTCGGTCACACCGCGGAGTCTATGCGCGGCGCCCGCCGCGCGCCACGCGCGCCGGGCCCCGCGCGGCCACGCGCGCCGC
>JANJTH010000548.1 GCA_024711205.1 Planctomycetota bacterium
AACTGCGCCAACAGGAGCATGCTGCCACCCAACCGCCGGCGCCCGCCCCGGTCGAGCCGCCGGCGCCGGCCGCGCCGGCGTGGTTCCAGGCGCGCCCGGCCGCCGCGCGCCCCGCGCTCCCGCTGCCCGAGGGCGTGGCCTTCGCGGTCCGCCCGGGCGAGTACGAGAACCTCGTCGACGGCTCGCCCCTCGTGTGGGTGCCCCCCGGCTCGTTCGTCATGGGCGACGACGCGGGGCCCGCGCGCGCGCGCCCGGCCCACACCGTGGTCGTCACGCGGGGCTTCTTCCTCGGGAAGCACGAGGTGAGCTGGCGGCGCTGGGACGCCTACCGCGAGCAGGCGCGCCGCGCGCCGCACGACCCGGAGCTGAACCTCTACGGGGAGCGCTGGACGCCGGGCCCCGAGCACCCCGTCCACGCGGTGAGCTGGGAGGCCGCGGCCGCCTACTGCGCCTGGGCCGGCGGTCGGCTCCCGAGCGAGGCCGAGTGGGAGTACGCCGCCCGGGGCCCCGAGAGCTGGCCGCTCCCCTGGGGCAAGGCCTTCACGCCGGGGCGGGCGAACCTGGGGCGCTGGCGCGGCCCCGCCGACGAGTACGAGCGCTCGGGCCGGGACAACCGGGACCCGAGCGACGGCCACGCGTGGCCCGCGCCGGTCGACGCGTTCCCCGACGGCGCGTCGTGGTGCGGGGCGCTCAACCTGATCGGCAACCTGGGCGAGTGGACCGCGACCTTCGACGTGCCCCACACCGCGGCGCCCCGGGTCGACCCCGCGCCCGCGCCCGCGCGCTACCTGATCTTCAAGGGCCTCGCCTTCGTCCACGACCCGTCGCTGGCCCACGCCAGCTTCCGCAAGGGCGGCACCGCCCGCTACGCGGGGAACACGGTCGGGTTCCGCCTCGCGCGCAGCCACCCTGGCGACCCCGGGGCGCGCTACCCGGAGGGCGACGACGTCGCGCGCCTGCGGGCCTACCTCGCGGACCACCCCGGCGACGCGCGCGCCGCCGCGGCCCTCGCGGACCTGGACGGCGCAGGGAGGGCGCGCTGAGCGGCCGGCGAGGACCTGGCGCGGCGGGCCCGCCGGCGGGAGGGCCTCCGAACAGGCGCCGAGGGCGACGCGGACCTCGCGCGGGCGCGTCGCGCCCGCGCGCCGGGGCGCCCGCGTGAGCCTCGTCCCGTCGGTCTACGGCGGCGACGCCGCGGAGCCGGAGCGCGTGGGCGCGCTCGTCGACGGCTGGCGCGTGGAGGGCCTCCTGGGCCGCGGGGGCATGGGCGCGGTCCACGGCTGCCGGCGCGAGGCCGACGGGGCGCCCGGGGTGATCAAGTTCCTGGCCCCCGAGCTGGCCCGGAGCCCGGCGCTCGTGGCGCGCTTCCTGCGCGAGTGCGAGGGGCTGCGCCGGCTCCCGCCCCACCCCCACCTGGTGCGGCTGCTCGCGCACGGCGCGGGCGCGTCGGGGCCCTACATGGTCATGGAGCGGGTCACGGGCGAGACGCTCCACGCCCACCTGCGCGCGCGCGGCCGGCTGGCGCCCGCCGAGGCCGCGCGCCTCGCGGGCCAGGTCGCGAGCGCGCTGGCCGTCGTCCACGCGCACGGCCTCGTGCACCGCGACGTGACCCCCGCCAACGTCATGCGCACCCCCGCGGGCCAGGCCAAGCTGATCGACTTCGGCCTGGTCCGCGACCTGCACCGCAGCACGCTCACGCAGGCCGACCAGCTCCTGGGGACGATCTTCTACATGGCCCCCGAGCAGCTCGAGGGGGGGCGCGCCGACGCGCGCGCCGACGTGTTCGCGCTCGGGGCGCTGCTGCAGGAGCTGCTCACGGGGCGCCCCGCCTTCGCGGGCGCGGACGTGGCCGAGGTCGCCGCCCGGATCCTCGAGGGCGACGCGCCCGCCCCGCGCGCGCTCGTCCCCGACGTGCCCCTGGAGCTCGAGCGCGTCGTGCTGCAGGCGCTCGAGGTCGAGCCGCGCCACCGCTACGGGAGCATGGCCGCGGTCGCCCGCGACCTGGCGCGCGTGCTCGCGGGCGAGCCCTGCAGCGCCCCGTGCCTGGTGGGCCACGGCCACCCGCTCCGCGCGCCGCTGCTCGGCGCGCGGACCTTCACGCTCGGGGCCGACCCCGCGTGCGCGGTGCCGCTCCCCTTCGAGGGCGTGGCCCCCCACCACGCGCAGGTGCGCCGCGAGCGGCGCGGCTTCGTGCTCTACGACCTGCGCAGCCCGACCGGCACGTTCGTGCGCGGCGAGCGCGTGACCACGACGCCGCGGCCGCTCCAGGACGGCGACGGGGTGACGCTCGGCGGCGCCGCGCGGCTCGTGTTCCACGACCCTCGCCCGGCCGATTGACGGCGAAGATCGCCGGGCCTCGCGGGGACCGCGGCCGGCCTGGCGCGCGCGCGGCCGCCCCGCGAGGATCGGCCCGGCGCCGCGCGGGCCTGGCCCGGCCGCGCGCGCCGAGGAGCCTCGCCATGATCCGTCAGTACGTCGGCGACAAGAAGAGCATCGAGGCCCGGAGCGACGACGGGGGCCGGGTCTGGACGGGCAAGCTGTTCGAGGCCGGCCGCATGACCGAGTTCAGCGACGCGACCCTGGCCGAGGTCGAGGCCCTGGCCGCCAAGCAGGGCATGCGCTACGTGCCGCGCCAGAAGTAGTCGACCCGCGCTCGCCGGGGCCGACCGGCCGACGCCTCACCGCGCCCGGCCGCCGGGGAGCCCGCGCAGGGGGCGCCCCGGGCGGGTCGCCCCTCGCGCCCCCTGCCCGCCCTTGCCCCGGGGCGACGCGCCCCGAGAATGCGCGCTCCCGGGGGGAGACCGCTTGGCCGACGACGTCAGGGTCCGCACCGCGATCGGCGCCGTCCTGATCGCCGCGATCGTCGGCCTCCTGGCGCTCGACCAGGCCACGGGGCGCGGCCTCGGCGTCGTGTGCCTGTGCGTGTGCCTCAACGCGGCCGGCCTCCTCGAGTACGCGCGCATGGTCGGCCCCACGGCCCCGGTCGCGGCGGGGCCGCTCGTGCTCGCCGGCGCCGCCTACACCGCGGCCAAGGGCCTCGGCCTCGAAGGGGGCGCCGCCTGGGGCTGGTGGCTCCCCGCGGCCGTCGCGCTCGCGTGGGCCTACGGCCTCGGGTTCGCGTGCCTGCGCGGGGCGCCGTCCCTCGAGCGGTTCCGCGGGCTCGCCGCCGGGGTCCTGGGGTTCTGCTACATCCCGCTCCTCGGCGGCTTCGCGCTCGACGTGCGGTTCTTCCACCCCGAGTACGGGTCGGCCGCGTTCTTCTACGTGGTCGCGATCGCCAAGGGCACCGACATCTGCGCCTACTTCGCCGGCAAGTCGCTCGGCCGGGTCAAGCTCGTCCCGAGCGTGAGCCCGGGCAAGACCCGGGCCGGGTTCGTGGGCGCCGTCGTGGGCGCCGTCGCGATCACGGCCGCGTTCGCGCACTTCTCGGCGCTCGGGCAGGTCCTGCCTTGGCCGCTCGTCCCGGGCGCTGGTATCGTCATGGCCTTGGTCGTGATCTCGGGCGACTTGATCGAGTCGTTCGTCAAGCGGAGCGTCGAGGTCAAGGACTCGGCCAAGCTGCTCCCCGGCTTCGGAGGCGTGCTCGACATCGTGGACTCCGTGATCATCGCCGCCCCCGTCGTGCATGGGGGCCTGTGGGCGCTCGAGCGGCTCCGCTCCTCCGGGGCGCTCCCCCTTGGCTGACGCGACGCTCGACCTGCGCGACCACGACGAGGCGCGCGCCCTGTTCGGGCCGAACGACCGGACGCTCCGGCTCCTGCGCGACCGGTTCGGGGTCGAGGTCTTCGCCCGCGACCTCCGCGTGGTCGTCCGCGGCGACGAGGCCGAGGCGGCCCTCGCCGTGCTCGCGGGCCTGCTCGAGCGGACCCGCGCGGGCCAGGAGCTCGCCGCCGACGACGTCGACGCGGCCGTGGGCCTCCGGCGCGCCGCGAGCGCGCGGCTCGGCCGCAACGGCGGGCCGCAGGAGGGCGCGCGCCCGGACGGGGGGATCCGCCTCAAGACGAAGGGCCAGGAGCGCTACTGGCGGGCGATCGAGGAGCACCAGCTCGTGTTCGCGATCGGCCCGGCCGGGACCGGCAAGACGTTCCTGGCCGTCGCGCAGGCCGTCCGCGCGCTCAAGGCGGGCGAGGTCCAGCGGATCGTGCTCTGCCGCCCGGCCGTCGAGGCGGGCGAGAAGCTGGGCTACCTGCCCGGCGACTTCCAGGCCAAGGTCAACCCGTACATGCGCCCGCTCTACGACGCGCTGAACGGGCTGCTCGACTTCGACACCGTGAAGCGCTACCTCGAGCGCGAGGTCGTCGAGGTCGCGCCGCTCGCGTTCATGCGCGGGCGCACGCTGAACCGCGCCTTCGTGATCCTCGACGAGGCCCAGAACACGACGAAGGCGCAGATGAAGATGTTCCTCACCCGCATGGGCGAGGGCTCGCGGATCGTCGTGACCGGGGACGTGACCCAGATCGACCTCCCGCGCGGCACGACGAGCGGCCTCGTCCACGCGCAGACGATCCTGCGCGGGGTCGACGGGATCGCCTTCTCGCTGCTCGGGCGCGAGGACATCGTCCGGCACCCGCTCGTGTGGAAGATCGTCGAGCGCTACGAGGGGAAGGGCGGCGCTTGACCCGGCACCCGGCCACGAGCGAGGAGGCCGCGGGAGGGGAGGCAGGGGACGGCCCCGCCGTGGCCGTCGCCGACCTCCAGGCCCGCCCGATCGACCCGGACGGGCTCGCGCGCCTCGCGGCGGGCGTCCTGCGCGCCGAGGGGCGGACGGACGTCGCGCTGTCGGTGACCGTCGTCGACGACGCGCGCATGGCGGCGCTGCACGTCGAATACTCCGGGGTCGAGGGCCCGACCGACGTGCTCGCGTTCCCGCTCCTCGACCCCGACGACCCGCCCACGGACGAGCCGCCGCTCCTCGGGGAGGTCGTCGTGTCGTCCGACACGGCCGCGCGCGAGGCGGCGGCCCGCGGGCTCGCCTTCGAGCGCGAGCTCGGGCTCTACGTCGTCCACGGCGTGCTCCACCTGCTCGGCTGGGACGACCAGGACGACGACGACCGCGCCCGCATGCACGCGCGGCAGGAGGCGCTCCTCGACGCCCTGCTCGCCTGAGCGACGCGCGAGGGACGTGCCGGGCCGACCGACCGCAGGGAGGTCGGCCTGGCGCCGACCGAGCGCGGAGTGGACCTGACACGCGCGCCCTTGCGAGCCCGGGGCCGTGCCGAGCGCGGAGCGGCTCCCACGCCTCCCGCCCCGGCGACCGGGGCGCCGGGGCGGTTTGACGGCCTCCGGGCCGAGGGCTACGATCGGCGACCATGAGCGAGCTGCGGATCGAGACCCGCCCCCACCCCGACGGCGTCGCGGTGGTCGAGCTCCACGGGGTCCTCGACAAGCGCGGGATCCCCGACCTCGAGCGCACGATCCGCGGGCTGATCGACGAGGGGCGCGCCAAGCTCGTCGTCGATTGCGCCGGGCTCGCGCACCTCTCGAGCGACGGCATGGGGGTCTTCCTCTCCCACCTGATCAAGCTCCGCAAGTCGGGCGGTGACATCAAGTTCGCCGCCATGCGCGAGGAGGTCCGCGCGGTCCTGGCCGTGCTCGGGCTCACGAAGCTGCTCGTCGTCAAGGACACGCCCGCCGACGCGCTCGCCGACTACGCCGCGGGCGGCAAGGCCGCGCGCTCGCGCGAGCCGGAGAAGCTGCGCGTCGAGGTGGACCTGGACGCGGGCGGGGCAGGCGTCGCCGTCGTGGGGCTCCACGGCTTCGTCGACCGGCACACGATCACGCTGCTCGACCGGGCCCTGGCCGACCTGCTCGAGCGCGGGCGGCCCCGGATCGTGATCGATTGCGCGGAGCTGGGCTACATCTCGTCGAACGGCATGGGCGTGTTCATCTCCTACGTGAGCAAGGCCCGCAGCCACGGCGGGGACATCCGCCTGTGCAACCTCCGGGACGTCGCGCGGACCGTGATCACCATGCTCGGGCTGCACCGCCACTTCGAGGTGTTCGAGTCCCGTTCGGACGCCGTGGCCTCGTTCGCCTGAGCGACGAGGCCGGCGCGCCTCTGCCCTAACGCACTCGACAACAACACCTTACGCGCACAGGCCGACGTCTGCGCCGCGCAGTTCCCTTGACGGCCTGTCGGCGCCTCGCTAGAGTGGAATTCGTCGTGCAAGCGACCCATTTAACGAGGTGTGCGCCTACCGTTTTCCCCACTTTCCCCCTTTTCCGGTATGAACACACCACGGAGCGTGGCACCCTGTTTGCGCGGGGTGCCACCTTCGTTTCCGGACAGGTCGCTCCCCGCGTGACCTTGGGGGGGTGGCCGCGGGCCAGGCCCCCGGGATAGGATCGCGGCGTGAGCGACGAGCCCCAGAAGCCGAAGCCGCGAGGCGGCCCCAGGACGCTCCACGAGATGCGCGCCGCCGTCTCGGCGCGGCACAAGATCGTCGCGTCGGGCAAGCCGCTCGACGAGGCGATCGCGCTCCTTCGCGAGCACTATCCGACGGTGGACGAGGCCTCGTGCCGGGCGTTCGCGCTCTGGCTCAAGGGCGAGGAGGACGAGCTCTCGCCGAGCCGGGTGCCCCGCGAGCCGAAGGACGCGCCGCTCGAGCGGATCCACGTCGCGCACGACCCGGCGACGGGCGACCCACGCTTCCTGAACACGGTGCCCGGCAGCATCCCGCCCCGGCCAGGGACCTGACCGAGCCCGCGTGGCGGTCGTCGGGCTGACGGGCGTCTCGAGCGGCCTCGGCGGCCAGCTCCTGGCGCAGCTCGAGGTCGACCCCGACGTCGAGGCGGTCGTGGGGATCGACGACGGGAGCCCGCCGCGCGGCTCGTGGTCGAAGCTGCGCTGGGTGCGGCGGGCCGCGGCGGACCCGCTCGACGAGACCTTCCGCGAGCACGGGGTCGACGCGGCGATCCATCTGGCCGGCGTCGCCGCCGAGGACGACGACGCCCCCGCGGCGCGAGGGCAACGGCTCGCGCGCGCGCGCCGCTTCCTCGACGCCTGCAAGGCGGCGGGCACCGGGACGGTCTGCCTCGTCTCGTGCGCCACGGGCTACGGCGCGCTGCCGGACAATCCGGAGCTGCTGTTCGAGGGGGCGCCCTTGCGCGCCCCCGACGGGTACGCGGCCGGCCGGGACCAGCGCGAGATCGAGGCGCTCTGCTACGACCTCCTCCGTGAGCGCCCCGACGCGCGCCTGATCGTCGTCCGCACGTCGTTCGTCCTCGGCCCCAACACGACGAACCCGATCGCCCGCATGCTCGAGCGCAAGGTGGTGCTCGCGCCGGGCGACGGCGAGGCGCTGCTCCAGTTCGTGCACGAGGACGACGTGGTGCGGGCGGTCCTCCGCCTCGTCAAGCTCGAGCTCGTCGGCGTGTTCAACCTGGCGGCCGACGGCGCGGTGACGCTCGCCCAGGCGGCGCGCCTCGCCGAGCGGCGCCTGGTCCTCCTGCCCGCGGCGCTCCTGCGCCTCCTGACCTGGCTGTGCGCGCGGCTCGGCCTGCCGCGGCCGGGCGGGCTCGCGCCCGGCTTCGTCGACTACCTCGTGCACCCCTGGCTCGTCGCCGCGGTGAAGCTCAAGTCGGAGGCCGCGTTCTCGTTCCGCTACGACACGCCGCGCGCGCTCCTCGACTGGCTCGAGGCGCGCGCGGAGCGGACCCGCGGCGCCGCCGCGCGCGTCGACCTCGAGCCCGACGACCCCTTCGGCGGGGCGGACCCGTTCGACTTCGGGGAGGCGCCCGAGGACGTCGACGACCTGCTCGAGGAGGAGCGCCAGCCCCCCGACGACGCGCCCGCGCCTGCGTTCGACGCGGGCCGGAGCGGGCCGGGCGCGGCCGCCGGCGAGGACGCTTCGCGGGAAGAGGCGAGCACACCCGCGATCGACGCGCCGTCGGCCGAGGTCACGGTCCCGGGCGCCGACGACGCGGCCCGCGCGCCCCTCCCGGCGGAGTGAGCGCCGAGCGAGGCCCGAGCGCGACGCGAGCGCGGAGCGGTCCTCGCCCGACGACGCTCGAGGCGGGGCGCTCCATCCCCCCCCCGGGACCGCGACGGTGCTACGATCCGCCCGCCGCGGCCGCCCGCCGCGAGAAAGGGCCGAGATGGCGCGCTCCGAGGAGCAGAAGAAGGACCTCAAGCTGAAGCTCTACCTCGCCGCGACCGTGGTGGTGGTGGGCGCCTCGATCTACGCGGTCGGCCCGGGCCTGCCCAAGCTCGTCGAGAGGCAGCTCCGGAAACCCGAACACCCGACCACGCCCAAGTTCGTGGCGTTCGCGGCCGGGCTGTTCGACGTGACCTACCGCAAGGAGCAGGCGCTGAGCACGATCAGGTCGTTCTACCTGCACTACAGCGGCGACGAGCTCAACTTCGAGCCGCTCCGGCGCGCGGCGGAGGATGCCCACTCCGAGGCCAAGTACCCGATCTACGAGAGGTTCACGCCCGAGCACCTCGCCACGTTCCTGCCCTGGATCTCGAGCGAATACGACGAGGAGGCCCGGCCGCGCCCGAAGTGGGTCGGGGGCGAGGGCGCCAAGCCGCATCCCAAGCTGGCCGACGTCCTGATTCGAATGGCCCGGATCTACGAGTACGAAGAGAAGAACTACGAGTACGCGCAGCACATCTACCGCTGCGTCAAGCACGCCTTCCCGGAGACCGAGGCCGCCAAGTCGGCGCAGGCGGGCATGATCCGCGCCGCGACGCGCTCCTTCTGAGGCCACGGGGACCCGCGCGGTCGGCCTCGTCGAGGCCTCCCGCGTCGGTCCCCGCCACCCGGCCAACGACGGCGACCGGACCGTCGTAATTCCGTGAACACCGCCGCCGGCCCCCGGCCGGCACCGCTCGAGGAGCCCCCGTGAGCAGCACGAACCGCAGGTACCCCTGGGCCGCCCTGGCCGTCCTCGGCCTCCTCGGCGGCGCCGTCGCCACCGCGAAGGACGCGCAGAACGCGGCCGTCGCCGCGGCCGAGAAGATCCGGCTCGAGGTCGCGCGCATGCGGGGGCTCGACTACCTCGCCCCCGTCAAGGTCGGCATGAAGAAGCCCGACGAGATCCGGGCCATGATCCTCGAGGGCTTCGAGGAGGAGGCCCCGGTCGACGAGGTGGCGAAGCAGGCGAAGGTCTACGAGCGCCTCGGCCTGCTCCCCGAGGGCTTCGACCTCCGGGCGCGCCTGATCGACTTCCTCTCCGAGCAGATCGGCGGCTACTACGACCCCGAGAAGAAGGAGCTGTTCCTCGTCGACCAGTCGGAGAACCCGCAGCTCAAGGGCCAGCAGGCGGCCCAGGCCATGCAGGACGAGATGGTCATGGCCCACGAGCTGCACCACGCGCTCCAGGACCAGAACTTCGACCTCCAGCGCTGGTTCGAGGTCCTCGAGGGGCACGACGACCGGATCCTGGGCTACAAGTCGCTGGTCGAGGGCGAGGCGCAGCTCGTCGGGCTGCAGTTCCTGTTCAAGCGCATGGGGCGGGGCAACGTCGACGTCGCGCAGTTCAACCGCATGCAGGAGATGGCCATGCGGCTCTCGCCCGAGGCGAAGAAGCTGCGCGAGATGCCGCCCTACCTCGTCGAGACCATGATGTTCCCCTACACGCAGGGGGCCGAGTTCGTGCAGGCCATGCAGCGCAAGCACGGCTGGGACCGCGTCACGGCCGCCTTCGCCGCCCCGCCCTCCTCGTCGGAGCAGGTGCTGCACCCCGAGAAGTACTTCGGGCCGGAGCGCGACGAGCCGCTCGAGATCGTCCTGCCCAAGCTCGCGCAGGCGCTCGACGGCGGGGTCAAGGGCTGGGACGAGCTCTACACGAACGTCCTCGGCGAGTTCTCGGTGGGGCTCCTCCTGCGCGGGCTCGGCGCGCCCAAGGCCCAGGCCGAGCGCGCGGCGACCGGCTGGGACGGCGACCGCTTCGTCGGGCTCGAGAAGGACGGGCGGCTCGTGGTCGTGTGGGTCTCGACCTGGGACTCGGAGCAGGACGCGGAGAAGTTCCTGAAGGTCTACGCGCCGCTGCTCGGCAAGCAGCGCCCGACCGCGCACGTCGAGCGGCGCGGCGTCGACGTGGTGCTCGTGGACGGGGCGTCCGGGGCCGAGGAGCGCGAGCGCCTGCTCCGGCGCGGCTTCGCCAGCCTGAAGGTCGAGCAGCGCCTCGCGCCGATGCCTGGCATGACGGCGCGCCCCCCGCGCTCGGACTTCGTGCCCGAGCCGTCGTCCCCCGCGCCGGGCGTCGCATCGGCGACCGCCGCCCCGTCGGGCGCGACCCCGGCCCTCGTGCGCAACGACGTCCTCGGGACGACCTTCGCCCTCCCGCCCGGCTGGGCGCCCGGGACCGATCCGATCGAGGCGATCCGGCAGATGCCGTCCGCCTACCTGGCGGGGCCCGACGGGCAGGAGCTGCGCCTGCTCCTCATGCCGATCTCGCTCGCGCAGGCGGGTGAGCAGCTCGAGGCGCTCGTCCAGCAGGGTGTGCAGGACCTGAAGCTCGAGGGGCGCGCGAGCCCCCGGGCGCTCGGGCGGCCCGCGCTGCAGCTCGACTTCTCGGGGGTGCTCCCGGCGTCGAGCGCCCGGTCCCGGGCCCGCGGCCTCGTGGTCGACCTGGGCACCGACAGCCTCGTGCTGATCGCCTCCGCCCCGGCCGCGGGCGCGACCCCGCCGTCGGCCGGGCTCGACGCGCTCCTCGCCACGCTCTGGGTCGACGGCCGGCAGGCGCTCGGGGCGGCCGTCACGCACGGCCCGGCCCGGCTCGAGCTGCCCGCGGGGTTCATCGCGCGGCGGGGCTCGGGCCCCTGGACGTACGAGGCCGAGGGCGGCGCCCGGATCCAGCTCGTCGAGGCGTCCCCGGCCGCGGGGCTCGACGACGCGGGTCGGGCCCTCCTCGCCCAGCTCCCGCTCGTCCTGGGCGACTTCCAGCTCCGCTCGGCCGGCGTCGTGGCGCGGGCCGGCCGGCCCGTCCACGAGCTCGACTACGTCGCGGCCGGGCGGCGCACCCGGCAGGTCACGCTCGACGCGAGCGGCCGGCGCTGGACCCTCGCCGTGAGCGCGCCCTCCGACCGCTTCGCGCAGCACGAGGCCCAGTTCGGGCGCGTCCTGGCCGCCTTCGGGGTCCAGGAGCTCGGTCCCGGGCCGGACGGGAAGGACCCGGCGCGGCGCGGCGCGTACTGACGGCCGGCCGCCCGGAACCTGGCAGGCGCGAAAGCCCCCCCGCAGGCGGTAGACTCCTCGCCGCATGACGCGACGCAACAGGTCCCCGCGCCCCCTCGCGACCGCCCGGCGGGCGGCCCGCCGTGGCTGAGATCCAGGCGCACGACCGCGCCTTCTCCAAGCTGGCGCTCAAGAACGGCTTCCTGACCCGCGACCAGGTCAAGGAGTGCTTCCGGGCGATCCGCAACAGCGACCACGAGCTCCGCTTCGAGGACCTCGCGGTGGAGAAGGCGTTCCTGAGCAACGAGCAGGCGACGGCGCTCTCGCTCGCCTACCGGCGGCTCCGCAAGGACAACGAGAAGCGCAAGTGGAACGTCAAGGGCTACGAGATCTACAGCAAGCTCGGCGAGGGCGGGCTCGGCGTGGTCTACAAGGCCAAGCAGACGTCCATGAACCGGCTCGTCGCGCTGAAGATCCTCCACAAGCGCTGGCTCAACGACGAGGAGTTCAAGCAGCGCTTCCTCGTCGAGGCCCGGCTCGTCGGCAAGCTGTCGCACCAGAACCTGATCAAGGTCTACGACGTCGGGCGCGAGGACTGGAAGCTCTACTTCTCCATGGAGTACGTCGAGGGCGAGACCCTCGAGCACGTGATCGAGCGCGAGGGGCCGCTCGACCCGCTGCGCGCGATCGAGTTCACCCTGCAGGTCCTGCGGGCGATCCGCTACATCTCGCGCTTCGACATCGTGCACTGCGACATCAAGCCGTCGAACATCCTGCTCACGACCGACGGCGTCGCGAAGCTCGGCGACTTCGGGTTCGTGAAGTCGAACATCGCGATCGACGTGACCGAGGAGGGGTCGGTCCTCGGCACGCCCGACTACATCTCGCCCGAGCAGGCCATGGGCAAGGACGTCGACTTCCGGTCGGACCTCTACTCGCTCGGCGTCACGCTCTACCACATGGTCGCGAAGCGCCCCCCGTTCGACGGGACCGTCTCGACGATCATGCGCGCGCACATCCGCGACGAGCTGCCGAGCCCGCGCGAGGTGAACCCGAACATCCCCGAGGCGCTCGAGCGGATCATCAAGAAGATGACCGCGAAGAGCCCGGACGACCGCTACCGGACCTGCGAGGAGCTGTTCGAGGAGCTCGAGGCCGTCAAGCTCAAGGAGAAGACCGGCAAGGGCGTGGACATGGACCGCGCCGAGCTCGTCGAGGCCGTGCGGCTCGAGAAGGACAAGGCGCGGCAGCGGCAGCTCGAGGTGATCGAGCTCCAGCACCAGCTCGACCGCCTGACGATGCTGTTCTGGGCGGCCGCGGCCGTCGCCGGCCTGGCGATCATCGCGTGCGTCTACCTGGGCTGGCAGCTCCAGGCGCGGGCGGGGTAGACCAGGGCGCGGGCGCGGGCCCGCGAGGCCCCGGGGCCGGTGACGCGCGACCGACGCCCGCCCGCGGCGGGGGCGCCCACCTGGTCCGGTCGGCGTGCGGGGGGGTAGGCTCGGGGCATGCTCGCGCCGCGGTGGCTACCCGGGGAGTTCCCCGCCAGGGTCTTGCTCGACCAGGAGGACGCGGGGCTCGCGGTCCTGGACGACCTGGGCCGGGAGCTGGCGCGCTTCACGGGGCCGGTCGCGGCCGCGGCGCGGCGGCGCCTGGGCGCGACGGGGCCGGCGGACCCCGCAGGCGAGCGGCTGCTCGACCGGGCGCTCGCCCACGCGCCCGGGCTCGCGCGCGCCCTCACGGCAGCGGGCGCGGAGGGCGCCGGCACGGAGGGCGCGGGCGCCGCGGCGCAGGCGCTGCGACGGGGCGGGTGGCGCCAGCTCTTCGTGGAGCTCACGGCGCGCTGCAACGAGCGGTGCGCCCACTGCTACGTCGCGGCCGCTCCCGAGCGGACGGAGGCGCTCGACCGGGCCACGGCGGAGGCCGTCGTCGACGACGCGGCGGCGCTGGGGTTCGAGGTCGTGCAGCTCACGGGCGGCGAGGCGCTCCTGTGCCCGTTCGTCGGCGACCTGGCGGCGCGGGCCCGGGCCGCCGGCGTGCCCGTGGTCGAGGTCTACACGAACGCGACGCTCCTCGACGACGGGCTCGTGGCCCGGTTCGCCCGTGACCGCGTCGCGCTCGCGGTGTCGCTCTACGCGGCCGAGCCCGCGGCCCACGACCGCGTGACCCGCCTCCCGGGCTCCCACGCGCGCACCGTCGACGCGGTCCGGCGCGCGCTCGCCGCGGGGCTCTCGGTGCGGGTCGGGGTCGTGGCGGCCCGGCCCGAGGACGAGCCCCACGCCCTCGCCGCCGCGGCGCTCGCGCGCGACCTCGGCGTGCCCCCCGAGTCGGTCGGCCTCGACGTCGCGCGCGCCGTGGGGCGCGGACGCTTCGCGGGGCGCGCGGTCCCGGCCGACCCCGACCCGCGCGCGCGGCCGCGCGGGCCGGGCCACGCGTCGCCGGTCCGGCTCGGCCCGGCTCCGGGCAGGAACACGGCCGCCTTGCCCCCGGTCGAGACGTCGGCCGGGGCCGAGGGTCCAGCCGGCGGGGCGCGCACGGGGGCGCACGGCGGCGCGTGCGACGCGGGCGCGGCCGAGCGGGGCGGCAAGGCCGCCGTCCTCGCCGACGGGCGGGTCGTCCCGTGCATCTTCTCGCGCGCCCTCACGCTCGGCCGCGTCGGCCCGGACGGCGGGCTCCGGGCCGCGCTCGAGCGCCCCGCGGTCCGGCTCGTCGAGGGCGACGAGGCGCAGGGGCTGGCGGGCGCGCTCGCGCGCGCGAACGCGGCCCTCGCCTGCGGCTCGTGCCGGGTCACGGGCGCGCTCCTGCGCCCCTGCGGCGCCGAGGCCGCGGCTGCGCTCGCGCGCGACGGGCCGAGGGCCGCCGGCGCGCCCGCGCGAGGCGACGCGTGACCGTTCGCCTGCGCCGCCGCGCCGACGTCCTGCTCGAGGACGTGCCCGGGACCGGGGAGGCCGTGCTCGTCGACCGCGAGCGCGCGCGCGTCGTCGCGCTCAACGCGGCGGGCGCGGCCGTGTGGGAGCTCCTCGACGGAGCGCGCGCGCCCGCCGACCTGGCGCGGCTCCTCCGGGCCGCGGCGCCCGACCCGCCGCCCCTCGAGGTCGTCCTGGCCGAGGTCGACGCCCTCCTGGCCGGGCTCGAGGCCGAGGGCCTCGTCGAGCCCGCGTGACCGACGCGCGAGGGCTGCGCTCGACCGACCGACCGCAGGGAGGTGGGCCGCGCGCGGACCGAGGGCGGAGCGGCCGGGACACCGCCGCGCGAGGCCCGTGACGCGCCCGGCCGAGGTGTGGCGCGCGGCGCTGGGCGGGCTCACGGTCGCCGTGCGCTGCGACGCGCCGCCGGGGCCGCCCGGGCTCCGCGCGCTCCTCGCGCGCTGGC
>JANJTH010000562.1 GCA_024711205.1 Planctomycetota bacterium
GGCGAGGCGCTCGCCGCGCACGGCGGCGTGCGGCGCCTGCTCGTCTCGCGGCCGAGCGCGGCCGCCGCCGCGCTCGGCGCGGGCGGCCGGCTCGAGGTCGTCCCCGTCGACGGACTGCGGCACGCCGTGGGGATCCTGCGCGGTGCGGTGCCCGCCGAGGTGGCGCGGGTCGACCCGGCGGCGCTCCTCGCGGCCGCCGCGCCCGACGACGCGCTCGACCTCGCGCAGGTGCGCGGGGCCGACGCCGCGAAGCGCGCGCTCGTCGTCGCGGCCGCGGGCAGCCACGACCTCCTGTTCGTCGGTCCCCCGGGCGCGGGCAAGACCATGCTCGCGCGCCGGCTCTCGGGGCTCTTGCCGCCGCTCGACCTCGCCGAGGCGCTCGAGGTGACGCGGATCCACGGCGTCGCGCTCTCGGGGGGCGAGGACGCGCTGATCCGGCGGCGGCCGTTCCGGGCGCCGCACCACACCGCGTCCTACGCGGCGCTCGTGGGCGGAGGCGGGTCGCCGCGGCCGGGCGAGGTCTCGCTCGCGCATCGCGGCGTCCTGTTCCTCGACGAGCTGCCCGAGTTCCACCCGCGCGCGCTCGAGGCGCTCCGCGAGCCGCTCGAGGAGCGGCGGATCACGATCGCCCGCGCGCGGGCCACCACGACCTTCCCGGCCGACTTCGCGCTCGTCGCCGCGATGAACCCTTGTCCCTGCGGCCACCTCGGCGACCCGCGCCGGGCCTGCCGCTGCCCGCCCGCGGCGGCCGAGCGCTACCAGGCCCGGATCTCGGGCCCGCTCCTCGACCGGCTCGACCTCGTGGTCCGCGTGCCTCCGCCCCGGCCCGAGGACCTGTGCCGGGCCGGCCCCGGCGCGGGCGGCGCGCCCGAGGCGCCCGAGTCCCCGGCCGCGCGCGAGGCCGTGGCCCGGGCCCGCGACCGGCAGCGCGCCCGCGCGGGCGGGCTCAACGGGCGCGTCGACGACCGGACGCTCGAGCGCACGGTCGACCTCGAGCCCGCGGCGCGCGCGGCGCTCCTCCAGGCGACCGAGCGCCGGCTCCTGAGCGGGCGCGGCGTGTCGAAGGTCACGCGCGTCGCGCGCACGCTGGCCGACCTCGACGGCCGCCCGCGCGTCGGCCCCGACGACGTGGCCTGGGCGCTCCACCTGCGGAGCGGGGCGAGCGCGGCGTGAGTCAGGGCGAGCGCGGCGCGGCCCCGTCCCGGTCGTCGCGTCGCCGGGGCAGGCCGTCATGGACGGCGGGACGCGCGCAAAGCCCTTGAAGGAATCGCCGGCTCGGCCTCGCTCGCCCTCGACGCCGCCTGCTTCGGTGGTCGCAGCTCACAGTCCCTCCAGGAATGCTCAAGTTGCTCCCGCCTCGTTGGCGACGCCCCTGGCTTGGCGGCGGCCTTCGCCGAGGATCTCTTCGAGGCCCCTCACCCGAACACCGCCAGGAGCACGACGCCGACCCCGAACACGACGAGCTGCGCGGGGAGGAAGCGGGCGTCGAGCCGGCGGACGCGCTCGAAGGCCTCCTCGGTCTCGGCGCGGGCCCAGTTCGCGGTCACGAGCGTGACGACGAAGGCCGCGCTGATCACGACGTAAGCGAGCGCGTAGATCTCGTCCATGAGGACCATATAGGAGATCTCGGGCAGGTTCGCGCTGTAGCTCTGCTGGAGGAACACGGCGGTCAGGAGCGCCGTGATCGGGATCGCGATCCGGGCGTCGACGTAGCTCGCGTGGAGCGAGAAGGTCGCGATGCTCGAGATCATGACGACGAGGAGCGGGAGGAGCAGCTTGAACACGAAGAACGTGGCCGGGCGCTCGAGCGAGAAGAAGAACCGCGTGCTGCCGAAGGTCGTGCGCGGCCCCGTGTGCGCCACGTCGCCGAAGCGCGTGTCGTAGCTGCGGGCCCGGAGCTCGTGCTGGAGCGGGCCGAGCGACCAGCCCGGCACGTAGACGTCGTCGCTCAGGCCGGAGCCCTCGGCCGCGGGGACGTAGACGAGCTGGTCGAGCGTATGGAGCGAGCTCTCGAGCACGAGGCCGAGCTGCTGCACGTCGAGCGGGTAGCGCTCGAACGAGAACGGGTGGAAGAAGCGGCCCTCGACGCGCAGGACCTGGTAGAGGCTCCCGTCGGGCTGCTGCTTGGGGCCCTCCTCGTGGTCGGCCTTGATCGTCATGCCCCAGCGGTCGACCGCGTTCATGAGCTCGAGCGACGCGATCGGGTCGAGCTCGCCCCTCCACTGGAACCACAGGTAGGCGTCCATGTAGAAGGTGTTCCCGGGCATGTCCACGTTGTGGACGGTCACGACGTGGATCCCGACCGTGACCTTCTGCGCGGTCGCGGGGATCTCGGCCGGGGCGAGCGGCTTCGTGGTCGCGCGCGCGGCCCGCGGCGCGAGCGCGACCCCCGCGACGGCGACGAGCGTGGCCGCCGCGGCGACGCGGGCGCGACGTGCGCCGCGCCCGGGCCGGTCTGCCACCCCCGGCCCCCTGTCCCGACCCGCCCCCTGGCCGCATAGGGCCCGACGGACCCCGCGGAGCAACACCGACAGCACGTGCGCCTCCCCTCGCGCCGGGCCCGACCTCGCCCCTGGGCCCACGGTGGCACCGTAGGAGAGCGGCCGGGGGGCGCGCAAACCCCCACCCACCAGCCGGCGGCGTGCGCGCCGGGTGCAGGGAGAGCGGCGCGGGGCTACGCTTCGCGGGTGCGGCGCGTCGTCTACGTCACCGACCTCGAGGGGCGCTGGGAGAAGCTCGAGAGCGCGCTCGCGACCCGCCCGGGCGCATGGCTCGACGGCGGGGGCAGGCTCCAGGTCGAGGACGGCGCCGTGTTCGTCTTCGGCGGCGACGCGGTCGACCGCGGGCCCGCGGGGCGGCGGGTCGTCGCGGCGCTGCTCGACGCCTGGCGACGGCAGCCCGACCGCGTCGTGCTCCTCGCCGGAAACCGCGACCTGAACAAGCTGCGGCTCGCGCGCGAGCTGCGCGGGCGACCGCTCGCGTCGACGCCGCCGGAGCTGCGCGCGGGGCCGCGGGGGCCGCTCCTGCGCTGGATCCTCGCCCGGACGATGGGCGCGGCCGAGGCCTTCGAGCACCGCGCGGCCGAGCTCGCGGGGGCGGGCGGGCCGGCCGACGACGAGGCGGTCGTCGCGAGCTACCTCGACGAGCTGGCGCCCGACGGCCTCCACGTCGAGCTGCTCGCGGCGAGCCGCCTGGCCCACGTCGAGGGGGGGACCCTGTTCGTCCACGGCGCGGTGACCGACGCGAGCCTGGGCCACGTGCCCGGGCGCGGGCGCGCGGACGACCCGCGCGCGTGGGTCGAGGGCCTGAACGCCTTCTGCCGCGAGCAGGTCGACGCCTACCGCTGCGACCCCGACCGTGCGGGGCCGGAGCCGCGGGCCTGGCAGCCGCTCGTCGACTACCAGGCCCCGCTCCCCGGGACGCGCGCGAACCAGGCGAGCGTCGTCTATGGGCGGCCGACCGACGCGGGCGGAAACCCGCTCCTCCCGAGCCCCGCCGTGGTGCGCCGGCTGCGCGCGGCCGGGATCGACCGCGTCGTCGTGGGCCACACGCCGAGCGGCGACTGCCCGGCCGTCGCGCGCGCCGACGACGGCTTCGAGCTCGTGCTCGCCGACAACTCCTACGGCCGGGTCGAGCGCGACGCGCTCGTCGTCGTCGAGCCCGACGGGGCCCTGCGCGTGCGCGGGTCGACCGTCCTCGACGACGGGGCGGCGCGGAGGGTCGACTACGGGCTCTCCCCGGGCGCGTCGTCGCCGGTCGGGCGGCGCGACGCGGACGGTCGCCTCGTCAAGGCGCGCCTCGAGGGCGGCGACTACCTGCTGTTCCGCTCCCGCGGCCCGGGGCAGGTCGAGCAGGTCGCCGCCGCGGGGGCGGACCTCGCCGGCCGACCGCTCGCCGCTCCGTGGCCCGAGTAGACTCGCGCGCGCCGGGTCGGGGCCCGCGCGCGGCGGGCCCCGGGGCGGAGCGGGTGTGGCGAAGGGCCTCGCGGCGGCGATCTTCGTGCTCACCTACGCGCTGATCGCGGCCCGCCGGCTCGCCTGGCTCCCGATCGGTCGTCCCGCCGGCGCGCTCCTCGGCGCCGTGCTCATGGTCGGCTGCGGCGTGCTGACGCCCGAGGAGAGCTACCGCGCGATCGACCACGACACGCTCGTGCTGCTCCTCGGCATGATGCTGATCGCGGCCTACCTCGACCTCGAGGGCTTCTTCGACGTCGTCGTCGGCGCCGCGCTCCGCTGGTGCGGCACGCCCTGGAACCTGCTCGCCGCGGTCGCGCTCCTCGCGGGCGGGCTGTCGGCGTTCCTCGTGAACGACCCCGTGTGCCTGTTCATGACCCCGATCGTCGTCGCCGTGTGCGCGCGCGCGGGCCTGCCCATGGGGCCGTACCTGATCGCGCTCGCGACCTCGGCGAACATAGGCTCCGCGGCGACGCTCGTGGGCAACCCGCAGAACATGATCGTGGGCAGCCTGAGCAAGCTGCCCTTCGCCGGGTTCCTGGCCGTCTCCGGCCCCGCGGCGCTCGCGGGCCTGCTCGTGAACCTCGCGCTCCTCCGGCTCTACTACCGCCGGCGGCTGCCTGCGACGTTCGCGCCCGGGCGCGAGCCCGACCCGACCGTCCCCGCCCCGGCCGACGGCGCCGCCGCGGCGGGCGCCGAGGCCGCCAGGGCGGCGCCAGGCCTCCTGGCACCCCGCCCGCGCGGCCGCGTCGGGCTCGTGCTCGGCGTGCTCGCCGCCGTCGTCCTCGGCTTCTTCGCCGGGCTCCACCTCGGCTACACGACGCTCGCGGGCGCGCTCGCGCTGATCGTGCTCGACCGGCGCGAGCCGCGCGAGGCGTTCGCGCGCGTCGACTGGTCGCTCCTGCTCTTCTTCTGCGGGCTGTTCGTCGTCGTGGCCGGCTTCGCGCACACGGGCTGGGTCGACCTGGCCTGGCGCCACCTCGCCCCGCGCCTCGACCTGGGCGCCCCCGCCGGCGTCGGCCTGTTCGCCGGCTTCGTGACCGTGGGCAGCAACCTCGTCTCGAACGTGCCGCTCGTCCTGCTCACGGGGCCGGGCCTCGAGGCGCTCGGCGGGCCGTCGCCGCGCCTCGGGTGGGCGCTGCTCGCGTTCGTGTCCACGGTCGCGGGCAACCTCACGCTCGTCGGCTCGGTCGCGAACATCATCGTCGCCGAGGGCGCCAAGGACCACTACACGCTCGGCTTCTTCGAGTACCTCCGCTTCGGCGCGGTCTCGACGGTCGTCGTCCTCGCGGCCGGCGTCCCCTTGATCTGCCTGGCCGACCGCCTCGTCCCGTCCTGACCGCGGGCCGGGGCGGACGCGGGCCTCGCCCCGTCCCGGGCCGAGCCCTGGCCGGGCCACGCTCGCGCCGGGCCGGCGCCGCGCCCGCGGCCGCCTCCCGCAGCGTCCGCGAGCGCGAGGAGCTCGCGCGCCAGCTCGGAGGGCGCGCGCGCCGCGAGGTGGAAGAACCCGACCTGCCGCTCGACGACGCCCAGGTCGAGCCAGTCGACGGGAAGGAGCCGGCGCACGAGCCCGGCGTGCCGGACGGTCGACTCGGGCAGGTAGCCCGCGGCCAGCCCGTCGCGGATCAGCTCGAGCCGCAGGTCGAGGCTGTGGACCTCCCACACGGTCCGGAACCGGTCACGCAGGCGCCCGCCGCCCGGGCGCGCGCCCGGCGCGTCGAGCTGGCTCGTGACGAGCGGGACCTCGGCCAGCGCGTCGGCGCCGCGCCGGCGCAGCGCGCGGGCGGCCGCGCTCCCGCGCCCGACGAAGAGGACCATGCGCTGCCGGCCGAGCGGACGGAGCGTCAGGCCGGGCATGTGCTTCTGGAACGGCCCGAGCCCGAGCTCGAGCCGGCCCTCGGTGACGGCGCGCACGAGCTCGCGGCTGGGGCGCGTCTCGACGTGCATTGCGCCGAGCGGCCGCCGCGCGTGGAGCGCGCGCAGGAGCCCCGGGAGCAGCTCGCGCGCGAGCGCCTGCGACGCCCCGAGCCGCAGGACGGCCGCGCGGCCGCGGCGCAGCTCGTCGAGGTCGCGCCGGGCCGCAGCCTCGCGCCCGAGCAGGTCGTCTGCGAGCGCGTGGACGCGCCGGCCCGCGGCCGTCGGCTCGGGCGGGCGCCGGCGCGCGAGCAGGGGCTGCCCGAGCTCGCGCTCGAGCCGCCGCACGGCCTGGCTCACGGCGGGCTGGGTCAGGTAGCTGACGGCCGCGGCCCGGGCGAAGCCGCCCTCGTCGAGCACGGCGCGGAACAGGCGGAGCGCGTGGAGGTCCATGATTCGTCCAGCTTATCGAGCTGGAAGAACTATCCATGCGGCGACTGCCCGGGGCCGGCGTAGCCTCGCGGGCGAGAGGAGGCGGCGCATGGTCACGGCGGGCAGGGGGCTGGCGGGGGTCGAGGTCGACGCGAGCGCGATCTCGGAGGTCGACGGGGCGCGGGGCGCGCTCCGCTACCGGGGCTACGCGATCGAGGACCTGGCCGCGCGGGCCGGCTTCGCGGAGGTCGTGGGCCTCGTGCTCGACGGCGAGCTCCCGCGGGGCGCCGACCGCGCCGCGCTCGAGGGCGCCCTGCGCGAGCGGGCGCTCCCGCCCGGCGCGCTCGCCGCGCTCGGCGCGCTCCCGCGCGACACCCACCCCATGACGGCGCTCCAGGTCGCGCTCCCGCTCCTCGACGGGCCGGGCGACAAGGCCCGCCCGCGCCTGCACGCCCGCGCCGAGCAGCGCGCGCGCCTGCTCGCGCTCGGGGCCCGGCTGCCGGCGCTCGTCGCGACCTGGGACCGCCTGCGGCGCGGGCTGGCCCCGCTCGACCCGGACCCGGCGCTCGCGCTCCACGACGACTTCCTGCGCATGGTCCGCGGCCGGCGCCCCGACCCCGAGGAGGTGCGCGTCCTCGACGCGACGCAGGTGCTCCAGCTCGAGCACGGGTTCAACGCTTCGACGTTCGCCGGGCGCGTCGTCGCGTCGACGCTCGCGCCCCTGTCCGAGGTCCTCTCGGCCTGCGTCGGCGCGCTCCACGGCCCGCTCCACGGCGGGGCCGACGAGGCGGCCTGGCGCCTCGCGCTCGAGCTGGGCGACGCCGCCGCGGCCCCGGCCTGGGTCGAGGCCCGCCTCGCCGCCGGCGAGAAGATCATGGGGCTCGGGCACCGCGAGTACCGCGTCGTCGACCCGCGCGCGCGCGTGCTCCGCCCGCTCGCCGTCGGCCTCGCGCGGCGCGCCGGCCTCGAGGGGCCGGTCGGCGCGCTCGTGGCCGTCGACGAGCACGCGGCGCGCTGGTTCGCCGCGCGCGGCAAGCAGGTCCACGCGAACGTCGAGTTCTACAAGGGCGCCGTGTTCGCGGCGCTCGGCCTCGCGCCCGACCTGTTCACGGCGCTGTTCGCGATGGCCCGCGTGTGGGGCTGGGGCGCCCACGCCCTCGAGGTGTGGGACGACCACGCGCTCGTCCGGCCGCGCGCCCGCTACGTGGGACCGCCCGCGCGGGCCTGGCCGGCCTGAGCGCGGAGCGGATCGATCTCCCTCGCGCGTGGCCGCCCCATGGGGCCGCGGTGCGCACCGTGCACCCGCGGGCAGCCTGACAGGTGGCACGAGACGCCGGGACGCGCCGCCCGGCGCGCTCCCGTCGCCGGTCCCGCGGCCGTCCGAAGGCCTCGCCTCCCGGCCGCGGCGGCGGTCCGACGACGGGCCCTACGACGCCTCGCGCCCCCGGCCGGCCACGCCCACCGGGGCGGGCGTCGGATCGGCGGCCAGCACGTCGGGCGCGGGCGGGGGCGCTGACCCACCGCCCTGCGCGAGGCCGACGCCGACGCCCACGAGCAGGAGCGCCCCGCCCGCGGCCTGGGCGGGCGTGAGGGTCGAGGTCGCGAACACGGCGAAGTGCGGGGCGAGGAGCGCCATGAGCACGACCGCGAGCACGGGCTCGCCCAGGATCGTCAGGCTCACGTGGAAGGTCGGCACGTCGCGCACGGCGTAGTGGAACGCCGAGTGCCCGACGAGCGTGGGCAGGACCACCGCGAGCGCGAGGAAGCCCCAGCTCGCGGGCGCGTAGCCCCACAGCGGGTCGCCCACGGCCAGGGCGGCCGCGAGGCAGACCGCGCCGCCGACGAGGTACATGGCCGCCAGGTAGCCGAGGAGCGACATGCGCGGGCGCAGCCGCCGCCCGAGCGCGTAGCTCACGACGATCAGGGCGACGCACGCGACGACGAGCGCGTCACCGACGAGGTTGCCGGGATCGAGCCGGACGTCCGCGGCCACGAACAGGCCGAGCCCGGCGAGCGCGACCACGCTCGCGCCGAGCATGCCGCGCGTGAGCGGCTCGCCCAGGAAGAGCGCGCCCACGGCCCCGGCCACGAGCGGCTGGCAGCCGAGCAGGAGCACGACGCTCTCCTTCGTCGTGTAGCCGAAGGCGAGCGTGAACAGCGCGAAGTGGAGCCCGTAGAGCACGCCCGAGGCGAGGAGCAGCGCGCGCTCGCGCGGGGCGAGCCCGGCCAGGTCGCGCGCGAGCGGCCGCGCCGCCCAGGGCAGGAGCAGCGCGGCGACCGTGAGCAGGCGCCAGGTCGGGATCGCCCACGGCCCGATCGCGCAGAGCAGGATCAGCGGCCCGGCCGTCGACACGGCGACGAGGCCGACCACGAGGGCCACGAGCGCCCGGACGGGGATCGCCACGCAGGAGCCCCTCCCGGGGCCGGGCGGGGACGATACCGGCCGCCCGCGCCGGCGCACGCGCCGACGTGCGCCCCGTGCGCACGCCCAGGCGCGGCCTGACGTTCGCGAACGCAGGCTCGCGAACGGCGCCCGGCGTCAGCCCCCAGCGCCCGCGGTCCGCCGCTCTTCCCGTTCCCGCTCCCGCAGTCGTGCACCGACCTCGCCCTCCGTCTCCTTCCCCTGCCCGCAGTCGTGCACCGACCTCGCCCTTCGCCTCCGTCCCTGCCCGCGACCGTGCGTGGGCCGCGCTCTTCTCCACCTCCCTCCAGGCATGCCCCGTGCGGCACTCGGCCCCTGGCCGCGACCCGAACACACCAGGAACCTGCCTGTCGGTCCCCGCGGGTAGGTTCGGGCCCAGCCACTGACGACCGAGGTCGTCGCGGCTAGGATCAGGACGTGGGCCAGGCCGCGGAGAGGAGGACGCACGTGCAGACCGACGCCACCCGAGCGCGCGGCGCCGCCCGCCCGGTCGACTACCCCGTCCGGGACGGGAAGCCCATGGGCGAGACCGATCAGCACCGCGACGAGCTGGCCTACTACGCCGTCGACGTGCTCCGCCACCACTTCCGCGAGGCGCCAGACGTCTACGTCTCGGGGAACAACTTCGTCTACTGGGTCGAGGGGGACCCGCGGACCGTCGTGAGCCCGGACACCTACGTCGTGCGCGGTGTGCCGGGCCACCCGCGGGAGATCTTCAAGGTCTGGGAGGAGGGCGGGCACCGGCCGGGGTTCGTGCTCGAGATCACCTCGAAGAAGACCCGCCGCGAGGACACCGGGCGGAAGCTCGCGCGCTACCGCGACGAGCTGCGCGTCCCCGAGTACTTCCTGTTCGACCCGCGCCGGGACTGGGTCCCCGAGGGCCTGCGAGGGCACACGCTCGGCCCGGACGGCGTCTACCACGAGCTCGCGCCGGACGCCCGCGGCCGGCTCGCGAGCGCGTTCCTCGGGCTCGAGCTGGCCGTCGTCGACGGGCACGTGCGGTTCTTCCTCCCCGGCGCGGCCGAGCCGCTCCCGACCGCCGCCGAGCGCGCCGAGCGCGAGCGCGCGCGCGCCGAGGTTGCCGAGGGCCGGGCCAAGGCGGCCGAGGGCCGGGCCGAGGCGGCCGAGGGCCGGGCCGAGGTTGCCGAGGGCCGTGCCCAGGCCCTCGAGGCGGAGCTGCGGCGACTCCGTGCGGCCCTCGGCGATCCGCCCGGAGAGCACACGCCGCCGACCTGACGCGGCCCCTCCGTCTGGCCGGCGGGCCGGCGGGCGCGCGCGACCCGGCGCCTGCCCCGCGCGCCCCTACCGGTTCCGGCCGGGGCGCGGGGCCTCGGCCGTCGCCGGGTCGTCGGGCCAGGCGTGCCGGGGGTAGCGGCGCTGGAGCTCGCGGCGCGCGGCGGGGTAGTGCCGCGTCCAGAAGCCGGCCAGGTCGCTCGTGATCGAGACGGCCGTCTTGTTCGGCGCGAGCAGGTGGAGCACGAGGGGGACGCGGCCCTGCCCGACCGCGGGCCCGCTCGACATGCCGAAGAAGTCCTGCAGGCGCGAGGCGACCCACGGCGGTCGCGCCGGCTCGTAGTGGACCTCGAGCCGGCGGCCGCCGCGGAGCGAGACGTGCGTGGGCGCGAGGCGCTCGAGCCGGGCCGGGCCGTCCGGACCGAGCGCGGCGCGGACGTGCGCGAGGAGGTCGCGCTCGCGCAGCTCCGCGAAGCTCCGCGCCCCCGCGCACAGGTCGTCGAGCGCCGCGAGCACGAGCACGTCGTCGAGCTCGGGCAGCGCCGGGTCGAGCGTGCGCGCGAAGGCCGCGCGCGCGCGCAGCGCGGCGAGGGCCTCGGCGTCGCCGAAGGCCGCGGGCCCGGCCGCCCGCGCCTCGCGGCGCAGGAGCGCCTCGACCTCGGCCGGGTCGCCGGGGTCGGGGGACTCCTCGACGACGAGCGCGCCGTAGCGGAGCCGCCACAGGCCCTCGACCCGGGTCGCGGCGGCGTTCCAGCGCACGAGGCGCTCCTCCGCGAGCGCGTCGGGGAACAGCTCGATCAGCCAGTCGGGCGCGAGCGCCGAGGCGAGGTGCACCCGCGCGAGCGCGCCGGGGCGGCGCGGGTCCTGCGCGTCGAGCGCGACGAGCCACGCGGCGTCGCGGACGACGCTCTCGGGCGCGAGCTCGGCCTGCCCGCCGGCGGCGAGCGCCCGCCCCGGCGCGCCCGGCCGGGCGCGCCGGCACACGCGGTCCGGGTGCCCGGCCAGGAGCGCCTGGAGCAG
>JANJTH010000689.1 GCA_024711205.1 Planctomycetota bacterium
GGGCGCAGACGCGCGCGCGGCCTCCCCGGCGCTCGCGCGCGCCTGAGCGCCGCGCGGCGGCGCCGCCGCGCCGGCGGCGGAGACCCATGAAGCTCGCCGGGCACGAGTACCCGGCCGCGCTGGACGCCGCCGTCGCCGCGCGCGTCCTGCGGACGGACGTCGTGCTCGACGTGGGCTGCGGCATCCGCCCGCAGGCGTTCTTCAGGCCCCGCCTCCACCTCTGCGTGGAGCCGTTCGGGCAGTACGCGGACCTGCTCCGCCGCTTCCACGGGACCCGGGGCGACCTGCTCGTGCTGCGCGGGCGCGCCCTCGACGCGCTCGCGCTGCTCCCCGACCGCGCGGTCGACTCGAGCTTCCTCGTCGACGTGATCGAGCACCTGCCGAAGGACGAGGGGTGGAAGGTCCTCGCCGAGCTCGAGCGCGTCACCCGCAGGCAGCTCGTCGTGTTCACCCCGCTCGGCTTCATGCCCCAGCACCACGCCCCGGGCGAGAAGGACCGCTGGGGCCTCGACGGCGCGGCCTTCCAGGAGCACCTGTCGGGCTGGCTGCCCGAGGAGCTCGGCGCCGATTGGGAGGTGCACGCGTGCGCGGGCTACCACGAGACCACGGACCCCGGGCGGCGCCACGGCGCCTTCTGGGCGCTGCGGACCCGGCACGAGGCGCTGCCGGCGCTGCGCGAGCGGCCGCTGATCCTCTGGGAGCGGCCCACGGACGACGACGCGGGCCTCGCGCGGTGGCTCGCGGCGCACTCGCCATCGAGCTACTCGCTGGCGACGCCGCCGGAGCTCATGGCGGCGCTGCCGGTGCTGCGCGCGACCGAGGCCGCCGCCGGCGCCGTGCACCCGATCCTGACCGGCGCCCCCGGGGGCGCCGCCGGGAAGCTCGGGGCGCTGAGGCGGCAGACCCTGACCCTCGCCCGGCTCCTCGAGCGCGGCGGCCACCGCGCCGTCTGGCTGTGGTCGACGGGTCGCCTCCACGGGCTGGCCGCGCGCGCGGCCGCCGCCCTCGCTCGCGTCCCCGTGCGGACGCGGGAGGAGCTCCTGGCGAAGACCGCCCGCGGCCCCCAGGGGGCGTGAGCGCTCCGTCGCGGCCCACGGGACCCGACCCGCGGGAGGACCCGTGGCGGCCCCCGCTGGGCGCGGCACCGCGGTTGACGTGGCCACGACGCGCCGCGCGGACGGCGGCTCCCCGCGCTCGCGCCGCGCTCGCTCCTCCCCGGGGGCCGAGGCTTCCGTTCGGGCGACGCCCGCGTAGCCGGCATCGCCTGGCAGCGGGCCCGGGGGCGATGCAAACTGACCGCTCGCGCCCGCCCCCCCGGGGCCGGCGGCGGAGGTGACGGTGGCGCAGGACGACGCGGCGGACCCGGCCCGGAAGACGCTGCTCCAGGACAACGCGCGCCTCTCGGCGCAGGTGCAGCTCCTCCAGCGCGTGCTGCACCTGTTCGGCGCGCCGGACGACTTCGACGGCGCGTTCGAGGGGCTCATGGACGCGGCCATGGACTTCTTCGGCGCGCAGTCGGGCGCCCTCTACATGTTCGACGGCGACCGCCAGGAGCTCTACTTCGCCGCCGCGCGCGGCCCGAAGGCCCAGCAGGTGCTCGCGCTCGACATCACGATCAAGCCCGGCCAGGGGATCGCCGGCAACGCCTTCCTCCACCAGGAGGTGATCGCGCTCTCGGACGCGCACAAGGACGCGCGGTTCGCCCGCGAGGTCTCGGACGCGGTCGGCTACGAGGTGCGCTCCATGCTGACCGCCCCGATCGTGTGCGACGGCGAGTCGATCGGCGCGCTCCAGGTGATCAACAAGCGCGGGGGCTCGACCTTCGCCCAGGACGAGGTCGAGGCCATGCGCCTGCTCGGGCGCTACGCCGGCGGCCTGTTCGGCCTGGGCTGGCAGCTCCAGGCCCTGCGCGAACAGGCCGGGCCCGGGGGTGCGTCGTGAGCCAGCTCGTCGAGATCCTCTCCGACATGGTCCGGCGCAAGGGCTCGGACCTCGTGCTCAAGGAGGGGCGGCCCCCGCTCATGCGGCTCAACGGCCAGCTCATGGAGTCGGAGTACCCCGTCCAGACGCCCGAGGTCCTGTGGGGCAACCTGGCCCCGATCCTCCACGAGCGCTACCTGAAGCGGCTCGAGAGCGACCGCGAGGTCGACCTCAGCTTCGAGATCGAGGGCGTCGCGCGCTTCCGCGTGAACGTGTTCCACCAGCGCAACCGGGTCGGCTCGGTGATCCGCGCGATCCCGCTCGAGACGCCCACGATCGACGCGCTGAACCTCCCCGCCGTGCTCAAGGACCTGGCGAGCAACCCGAACGGGATCCTCCTCGTCACGGGGCCGACGGGGAGCGGCAAGTCGACGACGCTCGCGGCGGTCGTCGAGCACATCAACGAGACGCGCCACGCGCACATCATCACGATCGAGGACCCGATCGAGTTCGTCTACACGGACAAGAAGGCGACGCTCACGCAGCGCGGGATCGGCGAGGACACGCACGACGCGTCGCGCGCGCTGCGGGCCGCCCTGCGCCAGAACCCCGACGTGATCCTCGCGGGCGAGATGCGCGACCGCGAGACCATGGAGCTCGCGCTCCACGCGGCCGAGACGGGGCACCTCGTGCTCTCGACCCTGCACACGAACGACGCGAAGCAGAGCATCACGCGGATCACCGACGCGTTCCCGCCCGAGACGCGCCAGGGGCTGCTCCGCATGCTGTCGATCTGCCTGCGCGGCGTCGTCTCGCAGCGCCTGATCCGCCGGGCCGACGGGACGGGGCGCGCGCCCGCGTTCGAGGTGATGGTCGTGTCGCCCACGATCCGCCAGCTGATCGAGAAGGGCGCGATCGACGACATGGCGAAGGCGATCGAGAGCTCGTCGTCCTACTACCGGATGCAGAGCTTCAACCAGTCCCTCGTCGAGCTCGTGAACAAGCGGATCATCACGCCCGAGGCGGCGCTCGAGGCGTCGAGCACGCCGGGCGACCTCAAGCTCATGCTCAAGGGCATGTCGCGGAGCGGGACGTCGCAGATCAGCCGCAAGGACGTCGAGCTGCGCCGGAGCGGCTCCGACGTGGGCGCCGTGACGACGCTCGACGCGGGCGGTCCGCCCGGCCCGGGCGGCGGCGGTCCGCCCGGCCCGGGCGGCGGCGGTCCGCCCGGCCCGGGCGGCCC
>JANJTH010000712.1 GCA_024711205.1 Planctomycetota bacterium
CTCGGGCGGCGACGGCGCAGCGCCCCGGGTCCGATCGCTCGCCGCGGCTCGACCCGCCCGGCGCGCCGCCGCGCGCGGGCGGGCTCGTCGCGCGCGTCCGCTGCGGGTGCGGCCGGAGCGTCGCCGCGCCGAGGGCCCAGCTCGAGCGCGGCGAGGCCCGCTGCCCCACGTGCGACGCCGTGCTCGCGCCGGAGTGAGCCCGGCGGCCCGGCGCCGCCTGGCTTGCGCCAGGGCCGGTGGCTAGGCTGCAGGTGCGTACCGCAAGGAGCGCCGCCCATGCGACCGTCCCCCGCGCGCCTCGTCCTCACCTGCCTCGCCCTGAGCCTCGGGGGCGGACTCGCGCCGGCGCGCGCGCAGGACGACGCCGACCTGCGCGAGCGCAAGCAGGTCGCGCTCACGAAGGGCGTGCGCTGGCTGTTCGAGCAGCAGCAGCCGGACGGGACCTGGACCTACGACAACCGCCCGCTCCAGCTCCAGGCCTACCCCATGACCCAGGGCGTGACCGCGCTCTGCGCGTTCGCGCTCCTCAAGTGCGGGGTCGAGCCCGAGGACCCGCGGATCGAGAAGGCCTTCGCCTACCTGCGCGCGCAGCCGCTCCAGTGGACCTACTCGGTGAGCTGCGTGCTGCTCGCCGTCGAGGCCCGCCTGAACCACGAGCCCCCGCCGGACGGCCCGCAGGCCAGCGGGACGACGGAGCGCAAGCCGCGCAAGCGCAAGCCGTCGCCCGCGGACCTCGAGCTCGCGCGCCGCTGCGTCGAGTTCCTGGGCGCCCACCAGCAGAAGGGCCTCTGGCGCTACCCCTCGGGCTCCCAGGAGGACGTGTCGAACGCGCAGTACGCGCTCCTCGCGCTCGACGCGGCCGAGCGGCTCCAGGTCCCCGTGCCGAAGGAGATCTACGAGAAGGTGGCGCTCCGCCTGCTCGAGGCCCAGGAGCAGGACGGCCCGGCCGTGCAGCCGTTCCCGGTGCCCGCGGCCGACCGCACGTTCAAGGAGCTCCGCGCGATCGAGGCCGACCTCGAGAAGGAGATCCGCAAGCTCGAGCGGAAGTTCAAGCGCGACCCGGACCAGCCCGACGACTCGGGGCAGACGCTCTCCGACCACCGCGCCACCGTCGAGCGGGGCGCCGCGCGGCGGATCACCGAGTCGGCCGAGAAGCTCCAGATGAAGGCCCGCGGCTGGGCCTACTTCCCCCCGCCCGTGCCCGAGAACGCGCAGGTCTGGCAGAAGACGACGAACGGCAGCATGACGGCGTCGGGCGTGGCGGCGCTCCTGATCTGCAAGTCGCGCCTCGAGGGCACGCCGCGCTGGGAGCGCGAGCTCAAGCCGCAGGTGAACCAGGCGATCCGCGACGGCGCCGCGTGGCTCGCGCAGAACTTCGCGCTCGACAAGAACCCCGGCAACCCGCTCCACCACTACTACTACCTCTACGGGCTCGAGCGCGCGGGGATCCTGGGCCTGATCGGGCGGTTCGGCACGCACGACTGGTACCAGGGCGGCTGCGAGCTGTTCCTCGGGGCGCAGAAGCAGGACGGGAGCTGGAACGCGACGCCGTCCTCGACCTCGGGCCCGGTGCCCGACACGTGCTTCGGGCTCCTGTTCCTCGCGCGCGGCACGACGCCCGTGATCAACGTCCCGGGCCGGGTCATGACCGGCGCCGGCCGCTGAGCGCGCCCTGAGCGACGCGCGAGGGCTGGGTCCGGCCGACCGACCGTAGGGAGGTCGGCCGGGCACGGCCCGAGCGCGGAGTGGACCTCACACAGGCGCCCCGCGAGCGCGCGGGGCGTGGCCCGCCGGCGCGCTCAGCGCGCGGACGCGGCCTCGCTCGGGGGCGGCGGCGGGGGCTCCGGCGGGGTGACGGGGGCGACGACGGGGGCCAGGCCGGGGACGAGCATCAGGACCGCGGGGAGGACCACGAGGTCGCCCACGAGCGCGGCGACGAGGGCCGTCGCCGTGAGCAGGCCGAACTGGGCCGTCGGGAGGAACTCGGCCAGGAGGAGGACCGAGAAGCCCGCGCCGAGGACGAGGGACGTGCCGAGCACGGCCGCGCCCTCGTGGGCCACCGTCTCGTGGACGGCCTCGCGGAGCGGCAGGCGCCCCGCGAGCCGCCGGAAGCCGATCAGGAGGTGGATCGTGTCGTCGACGGCGATCCCGATCGCGACGCTCGCGACCATGGAGTTGAACGAGCTGAGCGGGATCCCGGCCCAGCCGAGCACGGCCAGGATCGCGGCGATCGGCGCGAGGTTCGGCACGATCGAGGCGAGCCCGAGCCGGACCGAGCGGAGCGCGACGATCATGACGAGCACGATCGTCCCCATGGCCCACAGGAAGCTCTCGACCTGCCCGGCGAGGATCCGGTCGGCCGTCCGGCTGAACACGACGGTCGTGCCCGTGACCTCGAAGGCGAGCCCGGCCGGCGCGAGGTGCTCCGCGGCAAGCCGCTCGACGTGGGCCACGAGCGCCTCCACCTCCGTCGAGCCGCGCGGGTCGATCCGCAGCGCCACCCGCAGCCACTCCTCGCCCGGGCGCGCGGGGCCGGGCGGCGAGACGAGGTGCTCGAACGCCGGGCTGGTCCCGGGGCCGGCGTCCGGGCGGCCGGGGCCCCGGCCGCCGTTCGCGCGGACCAGGGCGCCCACGAGCGCCTCGACGCGCGCGAGCTCCTCGGGCGTGTCGGGGACGCGCGGCCGGCCCTCGACGACCTCGAGGGCGCGGGCCACGAGGTCGGCGGCCGACCAGGCGACGTCCACCTTCGCCTCGTCCTCGGCCGCGCGGGCGAAGGCCCACAGCGCGCGGAGCACGGCCGGGTCGTGGGCCGCCCCGGGCTTGCCCCGGGCGATCACCTCCACGGGCGCGACGCCCACGAACCGCTCGCCGATCTCGAGCGCGTCGCGCACGAGCCGGGTCTCGGGCCGGAAGAAGCGCAGGAAGTCGGTGTCCGTCCGCACGTGCACGGCGCCGGCCGCGGCGACGGCCATGACGACGAGCCCGCCCGCGAGGGCCGGCGCGGGCCAGCGCGTCACGAGCGTCGCGAGGCGCTCGAGCCGCAGCGGGCGCGCCGGCGCGGCGGCCCGGCCCGGCGCCGCGCACAGCGCCGCGAGCGCCGGCACGAGCGTGACCGAGACCGCGAACGTCACGACCGCGCCGAGCGCCGCCGCGAGCCCGAACGTGCGGATCGGCGGGATGTCCGACGTCACGAGCGAGCCGAAGCCGAGCGCGGTCGTCAGGCTCGTGAGGAAGCAGGGGAGCAGGCAGTGCGCGAGCGCCCGCTCGATCGTCGCGGCCCCGCTCGCCCCCGGGTCCGCGGCCGCCTGCCCGCGCTGCTCGACGAGCAGGTGGAGCGCGTCCGCCACGCCGATCACGAGCACGAGCGTCGGCACGAGCGCGGTCATGGGGTCGAGCGCGACGCCCAGGTGGCCGAGCAGGCCCACGACGATCGCGTTCGAGGCGGCCAGGCAGGCCAGGATCTGCCCCGCGGCGGCGAAGGACCGCAGCACGAGGAGCGCGACGAGGACGGCGACGCCCAGGAGCGGCCCCGCGAACACGGCCACGTCGCGGGCGATCGTCCGCACGATCGCGACCTTGACGCGGGGGGTGCCCGCGAGCAGGAAGCGCCTGGGCTCGCCCGCGGGGTCGCCTCCTGCGACCGCGGCGGCCTCGCTCTCGGCGAGCGCGGCCTCGATCCGCTCGACGAGGTCGACCGTCGCCTGCGCCCCGGCGGGCCCGGGCGCGACGGGCGCGAGCAGCGCCACGATCGCCGTGGAGCGCCGGTCGGCCGAGACGAGCACGCGCCCGACCATGGGCATGGCGAGGGCCCGCGCCCGCCAGGCCGCGAGGTCGGCGTCCGAGAGCGCGCCCAGGTCCTCCGGGAGGGCGGGGAGGAGCACCGGCAGGCCGCGCGGCCCCCGCCCCACCGTCGGGACGTCGGCGAGCGAGTAGGCCGCCTCGACCCCCTCGAGCGACCGGAGGCGCCCGGCGACCTCCCGGGCCAGGGCCAGCGCCGGGCGCGAGAAGACGCCGTCATCCGCGCTCCCGGGCGCCGAGAACGCGACGACGATCGTCTCGTCGCTCCCGAACGCCTGCCGGAACCGCTCGTAGGTCGCGACCGCGGGGTGCCCCTCGGGAAACACGTCCTCGGTCGAAGGGTCGAACGCGACCCGCGGGATCCCCGTCCCGGCGAGGACGGCGAGCCCGAGCACCCCCGCGAGCACGGCGCGAGGCCGACGCACGACCGCCGCGGCGAGGCGCTCGGGAAGCGCGGCGCCTTCGCAGGCCGGGCCGTGGGCGCCCGGTCGCTCGCCGACCGGGCCGTGGGCGCCCGGTCGCTCGCCGGGCGTCAGTTGGTCGTCGCGGTCCCGCCGCGCTCCTCGCGCTCCTGCTGGCGCTCGAGGTTGCGGTCGTCGCGGCGCTCGCCCTGCTTCTCCAGGTTCCGCTCGCCGGCCTTCTCGATCCGGGCCTCGTCCTTCGCCCCCGCGCGCTCGTCGGCCTTCTCGGCCTTCTTCTCCGCGTCCTGGTCGGCGTCGCGCTCGAGCGCGGCCTCGAGGTCGCGCGCCTCGCTCGCCTCGCGGCGGGCCTCGCGGCGGGACTCGCGGCCGCCGTCCCGCTCCCGGAAGCCCTCGTCGCGGAGCAGGTCGCGCTCGCTCGCGCGCTTCTCCTCGCGGTCCTCCTGGGCCTCGCGGCCTCGGAGGTCGGTCTGCCCGGGCTGGCGCCGGACGTCCTCGCGCGACTCGGCGTACCGCTCGTGCGCGCCGTCCTTCTCCTGGCTCGCGATCATGACGCGGTCGGAGCCCGGGTTGCGGAGGAGGTCCTCGCGATGGAGCGCGAGCACCTCCTCGTCGCCCCCGAGGTCGCGGAAGCGACGCGTCTCGGCGTGGCGCCGGTGCGTCGTGAGGCCCGCGAGGACGACCTGCTCGGCGTCGTCGCCGAGCGACCGCTCCCGGGTGATCTGCGCGTGGAGCACGGCCCGCGGGGGCACCTGCCCGCCCAGCCGGTGGAGGCGCGCGACCTCGAGGTCGCCGAGGCGGTCGTCCACCCGCGCGAGCAGGGCGTGCTGGAGCCGGCGCTCGCGCTCGTCCGTGGCCGGGTCGTCGACCCGCGCCAGGTTCGCGTACCGCGCGTTGCGCTCCTTGAGCGCCTGGGGCCAGCGAGGTGCCGCGCCGTCCTGGGCCGAGGCCGAGGCAGCGGCGAGGAGGAGCAAGCTGGAGATGGCCAGGGGGGTCGCGGAGCTCACGAGCCAGGCGCCGCTAACGAATGGCGTTCCACGGGCAGTTGGAGTCGTAACTCGCAGAGAATCAGAGACCGCGCGACGCGTCATCGGCCGCTGCTCCACCCTCCCCCGCCCGTTTTCCGGCTCGCCTGCCGGGGATCCTGCACGGATTCCTGGCATGGCTAGCTCCCCGCCTGGCCGCGCCGCTCGGCCGCGCGCCGGTCGAGGTCGCGCAGATACTCCCGCGCGCGCTCGCCCATGTCCCCGGCGGCGTTCGTCTCGTGGCGCAGGAACGCCCGGAACAGCCGCTCCGACTCGCCCTCGTTCTTGAGGTCGAACTCGATCAGCGCGAGGTTGTAGAGGGCGATCCCGTGGCCCGGCGACAGCTCGAGCACCCGCCGGTAGGCGTCGCGGGCCTGCTGCAGCTCGTCGCGCGCGAGGTGCGCGTGCCCCAGGTTGAGCCAGGCCGGCTCGTACTGGGGGTTGATCGAGAGGCACTTCTTGTACTCGGTGATCTCGAGGCTGTACTCGCCCTTCTGGTAGTAGCAGATCCCGAGCTTGAAGTGCGCGAGGTGGAACAGCGGGTCGATCTCGAGCGCGTGCTGGAAGTCCCGGATCGCCTCGTCGACGCGCGCGTCCTGGGCGAGGAGCGCGACGCCGCGCAGGTAGACCTCGCGGGCGCGCCGCGTGCGGTCGGGCTGGTTCGACGGCACGATCGGCGCGGACGCCCGGGGCGTCGCCGCGGCGGTCCCGCTGCTCGCCCCCTCGGGGGCCGGCGCCCGACAGCCTCCGAGCAGGACGGCGAGCGCCATGACGACGCGGAGCTTCCCGTGCACGTCCCCTCCTCGACCCCACCCTAGCCACGCCAGGCGCGCCCATCCAGGGCGGGCCCGTGCCGGCTGCACAACTCCATGCCCGCCCGGGGGTGGGGTGGACCTCACAGCCCTTGAAGAAGTCGCCGGCTCGGCCGCGCTCGCCATCGACGCCGCCTCCTTCGTGGGTCGCAACTCACAGTCCCTCCAGGAAGGCTCGAGTCGCTCCCGCCTCGCAGGCGACGCCGCCGGCTTCGCGCAGGCCCTCGCCGAGGATCTCTTCAAGGGCGCTCAGGTGTCCCCGGCCGCCTCGTCCACCGCGAGCTCGCGGAGGCGCTGTCGCACCCGCTCCGCCCGCCCGTCCCACGCCTCGCCCGCGCCGCCGCGCTCGCGCGCGGCCTGCTCGGCCTCGAGGAACCGCTCGAACAGCGCGCGGCCGTCCTCGGCCCGCCCCAGGTCGAGCTCGACGAGCCCCAGGTTGTAGAGCGCGTAAGGGTTCTCGGGCTCGTGGGCGAGCACGCGCTGGTACGCCTCGCGCGCCTGCTCGAGGTCGTCGAGCGCCAGCGCCGCGTGCCCGAGCCGCTCCCACGCCTCGACCGAGCGCGGGTTCACGGAGATCGCCTTGCGATACTCCGCGACCTCGAGCGCGTAGTCGCGCCGGCGCGCGTGGCAGGCCGCGAGGAGGAGGTGCGCCCGCACGCACCGCGGGTCGAGCGCGAGCGCCTCCTGGAACGCCGCGGCCGCGGCGTCGACCTCGCCCTGCGCGAGGGATCGCTCCCCGCGCGCGAGCCGCGGCTCGGCCCGCGCGCCCCGGGCGAGCGGCGCCGGCGCCGCGGGCTCCTGGCCCACGCATCCGGCGAGCGCCGTGGAGGCCAGCGTGAGCGCCCCGGCCTCGATCCAGCCCGACCTGCGTCCCATGGACTCCCCCGACCCGCGGCCGCTCAGGCTACCCGGGGCCCTGCTCCGCGTCCACGCCACGCCGCCCGGTGCCGTGACCCCTCCGGACGCTCGCCCCTGCCGGCCGATTCGACCCCGGCCCCCTCGACCCTTCGACCTGCGGCCTCCCCGACGTGGAGGGCGACGCTCCGTCGCGACCGGCGGCGCCCGGCGCCCGCGACGGCGCGTCCGCTCGTCAGGACCGCTCGGCCGGCTTCGCGGCCCGGCGGGCCCGCTCGGCCTCGAGCGCGGCGATCCGGGCCCGGTAGTCGGCGGCGCGCTCGCGCGCGGCGGCGAGCGGCTGGGCGCAGCGCTCGAGCCGGGCCTGCGCGTGCGCGAGCCGCCGCGGCAGGTCGTCGTTGGCGTAGCGCCCCACCTTGTCGGCGAGCTGCCGCACGGTCGCCTCGAGCTGCTCGTGGCGCGGCGTGAGCGCGGCGGCCTGACGCTCGGCCCGCTCGAGCTCCTCGCCGTAGACCTCGATCAGGCTCGCGAGCCGCCCGTCCCCGAGCGACCGCGGGTCCTCGGGCGGCGGCACCGCCGCGGCGGCGCTCGGCTCGCTCATGCTCTCGAGGTTCTCGACGCGCTCGAGCAGCACGAGCGCGTCGTCCACGTAGTCCTGGCTCTGCCGCAGCCGGTTCACACCCTGGACCGGCGGCAGCTCGCGCACGCGCGCCGCGACCTGGAGCTCGCGCAGCGCGAGCTCCGACAGCACGTCGATCAGGTCGAGCCGGCGCACCGTCGCGTCGGCCTGCGCCGAGCGGAGCTTGTGCTGGGCCTCGGCCAGCTCGTCGGAGACCTGCCGCGCCTCGCGGCGCTTGCGCTCGAGCTGGTAGTCGCGGAAGAAGTCCCCGAGCCCGCCGCGCTCGCCCGCCTCGAGCGCGCGGATCTCCGCCTGCTTGGTCGCGAGGTCCGACTGGAGCGCCAGGACCCGCGCGCGGAGCTTCCCCCGCGCCCGCTCGTCCGCCTCGAGGTAGGCCCGCTCCGCGGCGACCCGGAGGGGGCGCAGCTCCTCGAGGCTCCGGGTCGGCCGGGGCTGCTCCTGGGCCGCGGCGCCCGCCCACGGGCCCGCGGCGAGCGAGCAGGCGAGCGCGAGCGCCCGGGCGAGGGCGCCCCCGGCGCGGCGAGCTCCTGGCCGGTCGCTCACCCCGGCCCTTCGTCCTTGCCGAGCGCGTACTTCTTCATCTTGTACTGGAGGCTCGACCGCTTGAGGTGCAGCGCCTTCGCGGCCTTGGTCTGGTTGTGCTGCGCCTCCTCGAGCGCCTTGCGGATGATCTCGCGCTCGATCCGCTCGATCTGCGCCATGAGCCCGGTCGCCTCGTGGTACTCGCGCTGGGAGGCCGCGTCGCCCTCGCCCCCCCGGATCTCGGCCGGGAGGTCGTTCGGCCCGATCCGACGGTGGCCGTCCGGCCCGGGGTTCGCCAGCACGAGCGCGCGCTCGAGCACGTTCTCGAGCTCGCGCACGTTCCCCGGCCACTCGTACATCTGGAGCAGCGCGAGCGCCTCCTCGCCGACCGAGCCCTCGAGCCCGGTCGTGCCCTGGTGCCGGGCGAGCAGCGCCTCGACGAGCAGCGGCACGTCGTCGCGCCGCTCGCGGAGCGAGGGCAGCGTGATCGAGATCACGTTGATCCGGTAGAACAGGTCCTCGCGGAAGGCCCCCTCCTCGACCTGGAGCCGGAGGTCGCGGTTCGTCGCGCACACGACGCGCACGTCGACCTTGATCGTCTTGCTCCCGCCGACCCGCTCGAGCTCCTTCTCCTGGAGGAAGCGCAGGAGCTTGACCTGCGTCGAGAGCGAGATCTCGCCCACCTCGTCGAGGAACAGGGTGCCGCCCTGCGCGAGCTCGAACTTGCCGCGCTTGGTCTGGGTCGCGCCGGTGAAGGCCCCCCGCTCGTGCCCGAACAGCTCGCTCTCGAGCAGGCTCTCGGCCAGCGCCGCGCAGTTCACGGCCACGAACGGCCCGTCCTTGCGGGCCGAGCGGCGGTGGATCTCGCGCGCGACGAGCTCCTTGCCCGTGCCGCTCTCGCCGAGGATCAGGACCGGCGTCGAGGTCTCGCTCACCTTCGTGATCAGCTCGAACACGGCCCGCATGGGCGGCGACGAGCCGATCATGCTCCCGTAGCCCTGCGCGAGCTCGGCCCGGAGCAGGCGGTTCTCCTCGACGATCGCGAGCCGCTCGAGCGCCTTCTTGACCTTCGCCTCCATGGTCGAGAGCTGGAACGGCTTCTCCACGAAGTCGAGCGCGCCGAGGTGCATGGCCTTGACCGCCGTGTCGACCGAGCCGTGCGCGGTCATGACGATCGTGAGCAGCTGCTGCCCGCGGGCCTTCAGGTGCTCGAGGAGCGCGAGCCCGTCGAGCCCCGGCATGCGCAGGTCGGTCACGAGCAGGTCGAACCCGCCCTCCTCGAGCGCGTCGCGCGCCGCGTCGCCGCTGCCCACGCCGCGCACCTCGTGGCCGAGCCCGCCCAGGGACTCGACCATGACGTCGCGCAGGCCCGCGTTGTCGTCGGCGACCAGGATCCGGGCCACGCTCAGCCTCCTCGCAGGGACGGGGCGCCCAGGAGCGCGTCCTCGCGCCCGCCGTCGGCCGCCGGCGCCGCCGCGACGAACGGGAGGCGCACGACGAGCTCGGCCCCGCCGCCGCTCGCGTCGCGCACGGCGAGCTTGCCGCCGTGCGCGCTGATGGTCTTGTGGACGATCGCGAGCCCGAGGCCGGTGCCCTCGGCGCGCGTCGTGAACAGGGGGTCGAAGACCTTCTCGCGCAGGTCGAGCGGGATCCCCGGGCCCTGGTCGCGCACGCGCACCACGAGCACGTCGTCGAGCCGGGCGGCCCGCACGCTCAGGAGCCCGCCGCGGCCCGACATGGCCTGGAGCCCGTTCTTGACCAGGTTCGCGAAGGCGGCCCGCAGGAGCGGCGCGTCGAGCGCGAGCCGGGGCAGCGACGGCACGACGACCTCGACCGTGAGCCGGCCGCCGTCGGGCAGGTCGACGGCCTCGCCCGCGAGCGCGCGCTCGGCCGCCGTCGGCTCCAGCAGGCCGCGCAGCGCCACCTCGACGGCGCGGCGCAGGAGCTCGCCCAGGTCGGTCGGCTCGCGGCGGACCACGTCGTCGCGCGCGAACTTGAGGAACTCGGAGAGGAAGCGGTTGAGCTCCTCGACCTCGCCGCGCAGGCGGGTCGCGTAGCGCGCGGCGTCCGCGACGTCGCCGGCGGCGGTCGCGGCGCCGGCCCCTTGGGCGGAGGCCGCCCCGGCCCCGCCGGCCTTCCGCTCGATCAGCTCGGCGAAGCCCGAGATCGCGCCCAGCGGGTTCTTGATCTCGTGGGCCAGCCCGGCCCCGAGGTTGCCGATCGCGGCCAGGCGCTCGTTGCGCGAGGCGGCGCGGCGGAACCGCTCGAGCTCCGTGCGGTCGTTGACGAGCGCGGCCGCCCCGAGCAGCTCGCCCTTCTCGCCGTGGAACGGCGAGCACGTGAGCTCGACGAGCCGCTGCTCGTCGCCGCCGGCGTCGAGGTCGGCCAGGTCGCCCTCGCCGCTCTCGCGCGCGCCGAGCCCGAGCCGGTCGAGCACGATCAGGGCCTGGTCCGTGACGGCGCCCGCGAGCGCCTGCCCGAGGGCGCGGGCGAGCGGGTGCTCCGCGCCGAGCTGGTCCTTCACGGGCCGGCCCCGCTGCCCGTCGCGCCCGAGGATCCGCGCGGCCGAGCGGTTCCACACGGTCACGACCCCGCGCGGGTCGACGGCGACGACCCCCGTGGGCACGCCGGCCACGAGGTAGTTCGAGTAGCCCTGGAGGAAGTCGGCCGTCTCGCGGGCGCGGTCGTAGAGCCGGCGCAGCTCGCGGTCGGTCTCCGTGAGCCGCTCGACCATGGCGTTGTAGTACTCGGTCAGCGCGCCGATCTCGTCGGGCCAGCGGACCTTCGCGGGCTGGGGCGGCCCCCCGTCCTCGCCCTGCATGGCGCGCACGAGCCGATAGATCGGGTTGTGGACGCGGCGGCGCACGAGCGACACGGCCGCGAGGAGCACGGCCAGCCCCGCGAGCAGCGCGAGCATGAGGACGCGCCCGAGGACCTGCTCGCGCGCGGCCGAGAAGTCGGCCGGCAGCTCGACCCCGACGAGCGCGACGACCGCGCCGGCCTCGTCGCGGAGCGGGGCGTAGGCGCCCTTGCTCTGGCGCCCGCCGGCCGCGTCCCAGTAGAGCGATGAGGTGGTGGCCCGCCCCGAGCCGACGGCGGCGTCGATCGCGACCGCGTCCGCGAGCAGGCGCCCGACGAGCCGCGACGCCTGGCCCTCGTCGCGGGTCGTCGCGAGCACGATGGGCTCGCCCGCCTCGGCCTCGCCGCCGTCGGGCCCCGCGCGGGCCGGGCCGAGCCCGGGGGGGACGAACACGACGATCTCGCTCACGCCGGCCTCGTCGCGCAGCGCGCGGGCCGCGTCGGCGAGGCGCGAGCGGGCCCGCTCCGACCCGCCGCGCGCGAGCGGGAGCCAGGTCGGGTCGGCGAGCTCGCGCGCCGACAGGCGGGCGACCGTCTCGAGGCGTAGCGCGAGCTCGTCCTCGAGCGCGCGGTCCACGCTGTGGCGGACGAGCACGCCCGTCACGCCGAACACGACGACCGTCACGAGCCCGAGCATGCCCGCGAACGCGTAGAGGAGCCGCGTCCCGAAGGCCTGGCGCATGAGCGAGCGGCGCGAGCGGCGCTCGACGCGCGCGCGGTGATCCTCGTCGTCCGCGCCGTCCGCCCCGAGCGGCGCCCCGCCGTCGGCGGCCGGTGTCGACGGCGCCGGCGCGAGCCCCGCGCCCGCGGCGTGACCCGGGCCGGTCGGCTCGGGGGGGGAGGCCCCGGCCGCCCCGCCCGGGCCACCGGCCGTGGGTTCGTTCGCCTCGGGCTCGCGCGGCTGCACGGGGTCAGGGTAGCAGGGCCGACCGGACGGCGCGCCGCCCGGATCCCGGCGGCGCGCCCGCCCCGCTCGCCGGCGAGGGAGGGCGTCGCGGGCTTGCGAAAACGTCAGCTTGACGATAACCTGCTGGACTTATGCCGCGAACCGCGGCCTTGGGGCGTGACGTGAACACGACGCTTCGTGACCTGAAGGAGCTCCGGTGGCGTCGGCGAGGCCCGAGCCTCCCCGACGACGTGCTCGACCGCACGTTCCAGCGGATCGGCGTGCCGTTGCCCGAGACCTACCGGGCGTTCCTCGCCCAGATGGACGGCGGGCGGCCCGGGCGGGGCGCGTTCACCGCGCTCGGCAAGACCTGGGTGGTCGAGGGCTTCTACGCCTTCGCCGACGCCGCCACGCAGGCCGACCGGCTGCGCAAGGTCGGGCGCCTGCCGGAGGGCTTCCTCCCGGTCGCGTTCACGAGCGACGACCAGCCGATCGCCTACCTCGAGCTCTCGGGGCGGGGCCGGATCCACATCAAGACCTCGATCCGCACGCGCTGGGAGGACCCGAAGGCCGTCGTCGCCTTGACCGAGAGCTTCGCGGAGTTCATGGACCTGCTCGGCGACCCGCCCCCCGAGGCGCCGGCCGCCCCGGCCGCCCCGGCGCCGGCCGCCCCGGCAGCGGTCCGGCCGAAGAGCAAGCGGCTCGCGGCCGTCGCGCCGGCCGAGCCCAAGCCGGCGGCGAAGGCCCCGGCGCCGAAGGCGGCGCCCAGGCCCGGCAGCGCCCGGTTGGCGGCGGCCCCGAAGGCTGCCGCTGGCAAGAAGCCGGCGGCGAACGTCAGGCCGGCCACGAACGTCAAGCCGGCCACGAACGTCAAGCCGGCCACGAGCGTCAAGCCGGCCCCCGCGGCCAAGAAGGCCCCCGCGAAGGCGAGCGCGGCCAAGAAGGCGCCCGCGGGCAAGAAGGCCCCTGCGGGCAAGAAGGCCTCTGCGGGCAAGAAGGCCCCTGCGGGCAAGAAGGCGGGCGGCCGGCGCTGACGGCCGTGGGCCCCGACCCGCGGGCGCCCTTCGACGCGCCGCACGTCGCCGTCCTGCGCGCGCTGCGCCGGGATGGCGTGCTCCCGGTGGGGGTGCTCGGCGCCGCCGGGGGCCGCTCGGACCCGAGCGAAGCCGGCGCGGCGCCACGCACGGATGCCGGGCTCGACGCCGCGCTCGCCGCGGCCGACGCCGACGCGCGGGCCGACGCCCCTGGGGACGCGCCGGCGCTCGACGTCGCGGCGGCGCGCTGGGCCGTGGCGACGCTCCACGCGCAGGCCGCCGCGCTGGCG
>JANJTH010000762.1 GCA_024711205.1 Planctomycetota bacterium
AGGGCCTCCGCGCCCGCGTCCTCGGCCTGAGCGGCGCCTGGAGCCGTGGACGTGGCCGCGCCCGCGGGCGGCGGCTCGCGCAGCGCCCCCGCGACCCGCCCGGGCGCCGGCGCGCCCCCGGTCGTCACGCGCTTGAGGCCCGCGCGCCCCGGGTCGAGCGCCGCGGTCGTCAACGCTTCGCCTGCTCCGCGCGCTCGATCTCCTGCGCGAGGCGGTCGGCGTCGGCCCGGTACTTGGCCCCCAGGCGCCGCATGCGCGCCTGCCAGCGCTTCGCCTTGGAGTAGTCCTTCTCGCGCAGCAGCGACGTGGCGCAGTCGCGGTAGGTCTTCGCGAGGAAGTCCGTCACCTCCTCGTCGCCGCTCACGGGCCGCAGCTCGCGCTCGACCGCGGTCATGCCGTCGTGGAAGGCCTTCGTCTTCTTGTAGTCGTTCCAGAGCTGCGTGGCGGCGTTCACGACCTTCTTGTTCAGGTCGGGCCGGCGCGCCCGGTAGAGGCGGATCCAGAGGCGGAGCGCCTCGAGCCACTCCTTGCGCGCCTCGGCCGCCTTCGCCTCGGCCTCGTAGCTCGCCGCGAGCTCCGCGTCGTAGCCGGCCCCCGGCTCGAGCTCGGACGCCTTCTCGATGTCCTCCCGGAACCCCTTGAAGTCCAGCAGCCCCTTCCGCGCCTGCGCGCGCAGGTAGTAGGCGCGCGAGAACCCGGGCGACCGCGAGATCGCCTGGTCGAGCGGCGACACGGCGTCCTGCCAGCGCTTGGCGAGCAGCGCCGCGCCGCCCTGGGCCACGAGCGCGACGACCTCCTGCGCGCCCTCGACCTCGGCGCGGATCCGCTCGGGGTCCCACAGCTTGAGCCCCCCGAGCGTCGCCTCGATCTCCCGGTCGAGCTTCCGGTAGTCGTCGTCGGACAGGGGCGCGTTCGTCGTCACGATCACGACGCGCTCGCCCACCCGGGCGGCCAGCCCCTTGTAGAGCAGCCGGCGGCTCCCCGTCTGCGCCCGGTAGTCCTCGAACTGGAAGCGCCGGACCTTCGACCCGGCGTGCGTCGCCTCCTCGACGCGCTCGGCGCCGTACGAGCGCGACGCGCGCTTGCGCGCGCCCAGCACCTGCGCGAGCGCCGCGCCCGCGTCGGCCCCCGGCCGGACCTCGACCGTGACCTCGGCCCGCCCCCCGTCGGTCGACATGCGCACGGGCGCCTCGAGGTCGAACGGCTGCGTCACGAGCTCCCAGCCGCCCTCGGGCCGCGAGATCGCGAAGCCCAGCTCGTAGTCGGTGTACCCCGTCGCCGTCTCCTCGACCGCGGGCAGGAACGTGAAGCCCTCGAACAGCCGGTCGGCCTCGGCCGCGAGCGCGCCGGCCCCGTCCCCGGTCGTGAGCGTGAGGACGTACTCGAGCCCGAACCGGCGGAACCGGACCTCCTGCACCGTGCGCACGGCCGCCTCGCCGAACTCGGTGACCTTCACGTCGGCGAGCCGGTAGACCGGCGCGCCGTGCAGCGTCGAGGCCGAGACCTTGGGCGCGGCGGCCTTGGCGTAGCGCGCGGCGAGGTCCCGCGCGAAGTCCTCGCTCACCTCGCGCGGGACGCGGGCCTCGACGGTCCAGGGGAGCGGGCTGAGGCGCAGCCGCACCGCGAGCGTCGCGTCGAGCGCGCCGTGGCGGAGCTCGGCCCGCACGAGCGGCGAGGAGGGCGGGGCCGACGCCCAGCCCTCGGGCGCGAGCAGCTCGAAGCGCCCGTCCCAGTCGAGCGCGCGGCTGGCCTGCTCCTCGTCCGCCGCCTCGTCCGCGGGCTTCGGGCGGCCCGTCGACTCGGTCACGCGGCGGACCTGCGTCATCTCGAAGTGGGCCGGGCCGTACGGGGTCTGGATCGTGATCCGGTTGTCGCGGATCTCGTACTCGACGTCCTCCCAGACCTTCCCGGTCTTCATCTCGACGTCGCCCCGCGGGGCGGCGTGCGCGGCGGAGGCGCCCGCGCAGGCGAGGGCGAGGGCGAGGGCGACCGCTCGTGGCGACATGGTCCGCTCCTTCCGGCGAACAAAAGTCTACGGGGCGGCCTCGCACGCGGCAACCGAGCCCCCCGGCGCGGCGGCCGCCCGTGCGCCCCCGGTATGATCCTCGCCCGCCCGGCGCGCGGAGGGGGCCTCGTGGAGACGATCGTCGACCGGGCGTGCTTCCACATCGTGCGCGAGCTCGCGCGCGGCGGCATGGGCGCGGTCTACGAGGCGTACCAGCTCGGCGCCGAGGGCTTCCGCAAGCGCGTCGCGCTCAAGGTGATCCTCCAGGAGCTCACCGAGGACCGCGAGTTCGTCGACATGTTCATCGGCGAGGCGAAGCTCGTCGCCGACCTGATCCACGAGAACATCGTCCAGATCTACCAGCTCGGCCGGACCGACGGCCTCTACTACATGGGGCTCGAGTACGTCGAGGGCGTCACGCTCGAGGACTTCGTGCTCTGGCACCAGCGGGCCGGGCGGACCGTCCCGATCGAGCTCGCCTCGTTCGTGCTCGCGCGGACCTGCCGCGCGCTCGAGTACGCGCACACGAAGGTCGACCCGTGGGGCGCCCCGCTGGGGATCGTGCATCGCGACGTGAGCCCGGGGAACATCATGCTCTCCTACGGCGGCGTCGTGAAGCTGACCGACTTCGGCGTGGCGAAGGCGCGGCACCTCCGGCGTGACCAGGAGGGCGAGGTCCTGCTCGGCAAGGCCCGCTACATGTCGCCCGAGCAGGCGCGGTTCCAGGCGACCGACCGCCGCTCGGACGTGTTCGCGGCCGGGATCGTGCTCTACGAGGTCCTCACCGGCGACATCCTGTTCGACGGCGCCGACACGATCGTCACGCTCGAGAGCGTGCTCACGCGCGAGGTCCCGCGCGTGTCGGACGTGGCGCCGCACGTCCCCGAGCCGCTGCGGCGCATCGTCGACCGCGCGCTCGAGCGCGACCCGGCGCGCCGCTACCCGACCGCGGGCGCCATGGCGTTCGACCTCGAGCACTTCATGTACCGCGACCGGTTCGGGCCCACGAACATCTCGCTGCACCGCTACCTCAAGCGCCTGTGGCCCGACCGCGTGCTCGACCTCGTCGACCCGAGCGTCCCCGACCCATACTCGGAGCGGCTCGCGGCGGGCGAGGAGACGTGAGCAGGGCCCGCCCGGGCGGCGTCGTCGGCTGGGCGGCGTGGCTCGCCCTCGCGGCCGGCGCCCTGGGCCCCGCGCGGGCCCAGGACGCCCCGCGCGTCTACCTCGCGGACGCCGCCGAGGACCGCCTCGCGAGCGACCTGCTCGAGGGGCTCGAGCGCGGCCCGACGCCCGACGTCGCGGCCGTGTGCCTCGACCGCCTGCTCGAGCACGCGGCGACCCGGCCCGAGGAGGCCCCGCTGCGTCGGGTCGAGCCGGGGCGCTGGCAGGGGGTGCGGGAGCGCGCGCTGAGCCTGGCGCTGGCGCTCCCGCCCGAGGCGCTCGCGGCGGCGCGCGCCCTGCAGGCGCGCGGGCTCGCGCGCGCGCAGGGG
>JANJTH010000769.1 GCA_024711205.1 Planctomycetota bacterium
TATGGGGGTGTGGTCCCAGCCCCCCCAACCCCCCGCGGGGGGGGCCCCCCCGCGCGTACCCCCCCGGGGCCGGCCCTCGTCGTTTCCAGGGGCCGGTCGGCGCCGGTCGTGGTGACCGGGGTCCCTCGGGGTCGGCCGCCGAGCGACCCCGCTCGGCCCCCCGGGCGCCGCGGCCTCGTCTAGAGTCCCGGCGCGGCCGCGCCGACGGGGCCGCCTGCGAGGTCGGCTTGTCGCGCGCCGAGCCCACGCCCTCGAGCGCCTCGTGCGCGGCCGCGGTGGCGGCGCTCGGGGCGCTCCTCGCCCTCGGGGCGGCGCTCGAGCGCCTCGAGCTCGCGGCGCTCGCGCTCGGGCCGCTGGCGCTCGCCTGCGCGCTCCGCCCCGACGGGCTGGCCTGGCGGCTCCCGGCGACCGGCGGGCTCGTCGTCGCGGCGCTGCTCGTCGCGGGGGCCGCGCCGGGGCTCGCGCCGCTCCTCGCGCCGCTCCTCGCCGCGGTCGCGGCCGCGCTGCTGCTCGAGGCGCAGGTCCGGGCCGGGGCGCGCGTCGGCGCCCCGGTCGTCCTGGCCGCGGCCGCGCTCGCCTGCGCGACGTGGCACGCCACGGGCCGCGGCGGGTCGATCCCGACCGTCGGGGCGGGCGTGCTCGCCTGGACCGCGCTGCTCGCGCGCGCGGGCGGGGCGTCGGCGCCCGGGGCGCCCGCGATCGAGGCCCAGGCCGGCTGGCGCCCGGCGCTCGGGGCCGGGCTCGCGCTGGGGGCGGCCTTGCTGCTCGAGCTCGACCCGCTCCCCTGGCGCAACCACCTGACCATGGTCGACGTCGCGTGGGGCGACGCCATGCACGCGGCCGCGCTCGGCGGGCCCACGCCCGGCGTCGACTTCCACTACCCCTACGGCCCCCTGGGCTTCCTGGCCGCGCCGCTCCCGCACCCCGACACGATCGCCGCGACGTTCGCCTGGCGGGTGGCGTCGGCCGTCGCGATCGGGCTCTCCTGCTTCGTCGCCGGGGGCGCGGGGCGCGCGGGCCCGCTCGTCCCCTTCGCGCTCACCCTCGCGGTCGTGGGCGGCCTCGAGCTCGCGACGCGGCGCCTCGGCCTGCACGCGGCGGCGCTGCTCGTCCTGTTCCACGCCCCGCGCGGCGAGCGCGGCGCGCTGCTCCTCCTGCCGCTCCTGGGCGTGGCGAGCTGGATCAAGGTGACCGACCTGGCCGCCGGCCTGGCCGTCGTCGGCGCGGTGGTCGTCGCCTGCGCCGCGCGCCGCCGGCCCGGCGAGGCGCTCGCGGCCGTCGGCCTGTTCGCCGCGAGCCTGGTCGGGACCTGGTGCTGGACGACGGGGGCGGGGCCCGGGTCGCTGGCCGAGGCGCTGCGGCAGTGGCTCGCGATCGCGCGCGGCTACGGGGCCGTCATGAGCCTGCCCTTCCCCCCCCTGGACCTCGCCCTGACGCTCGGGGCGACGGGCCTGGCCCTGGGCGGGCTCGTGAGCGCCCGGGGCCGGGCCCGCGGCGAGGCCGCCGCGATGCTCGCGGGCTGGGGGGCGCTCGCGTGGCTGACGCTCAAGCACGCGTTCGTGCGCTTCGACGAGGCCCACGCCGACTACGTGGGCGCCCTGCCCGTCGTCGTGGCCATGTCGGCGCTGCTCGCCGCGCGGGCGCGCCGCCGGCCGCGCCGGGTCCCCCTCGTCGCGCTCGCCGTCGCGCTCGTGTTCGCCGCGCGCCACGTCGGGGACGGCGCCTCGCCCGGGGTCGCCGCCGACCTCGCGGCGCGCGCGAGCGCGCCCCTGGACCTGGGCGAGGCGCTCCAGGAGGCCTACGCGGTGCGCGACGACCTGGCGGCCGCGCTCCAGCGCGCGCTCGGCCCCCTCGTCGGCGACGCGGGGACGATCGACGTCTACACGTGGCAGCTCGCGCTCGCGCAGGCGTTCCCGGGCCGGCACGCGCCGCGGCCCTCGCTGCAGAGCTTCGGCGCCGTGACCCCCGAGCTCGCCCGGCGGGACGCCGAGCGCCTTGCCGGCGACGCGGCGCCGACCTGGCTGTTCGTCGCCCCGCGCGAGGCGCACTCCCCGTGCCTCGACGGCCCGTCGTGGCTCGAGCTCCTCCGCGGCTACGACCCCGTCGTCGACGTGTTCGAGCACGTCGCGCTGCGCCGCCGCGCGGCGCCCCGGGCGGTCCGCCACGCGCCGCCCGACCGCCGCGACGTCGCGCTCGGCGAGTGGCTCGAGGTCCCCGCCGAGGGCGTCGTGTGGTGCGCGCTCGAGGCCGCGCCGAGCCGCGCGGGCGCGCTGGCGGCGGCCGCGCTCCAGGCGCCGCCGCTCTGGCTCGAGCTCGCGTGGGCGGACCGCCGCGAGCGGCACCGGGTCGCGCCCGACCTGGGGCCGCTCGGGTTCCTCCTCGCGCCCTACCCCGGCGACGCGGCGGCGGTCGCGGGGCTCGTCTCGGGCCCGCCGCGCGCGCCGCGCCCCCGCGCGCTCCGGTTCGACGCGGACGGCCGCTGGGCCTGGTCGGGCCGCGTCACGGTCAGCCTGTGGCGGGTCGAGTTCGAGTAGCGGGCGTCAGTCGCCGTCGGGCGCGCGCTCAGAGCCCTTGAAGAAATCCTCGGCGAAGGCCTGCGCGAAGCCAGCGGCGTCGCCTGCGAGGCGGGAGCAAGTCGAGCATTCCTGGAGGGACTGTGACTTGCGACCAACGACGCAGGCGGCGTCGATGGCGAGCGCAGCCGAGCCGGCGATTTCTTCAAGGGCTCTCAGGGGTCCAGCGCGAGGGGAAGCCCGCGCGGTCGTCGCGCGTGAGCGCGCCGATCCGCCGCGGCAGCCCCTCGCGCGCGACGCGGGCGTCGAAGGCGGCGCCGCCGAACGCCTCGACCGCCGTGAGCGCGCCCCCGCGCACCTGGAGCCGGACGAGGCTGCGCGGCGAGCGGGTCGTCTCGCCGAGGAGCGGGCGCGGGCCGCCGCCGAGGCAGGCCATGACGACCTGCCGGACCCCGCCGCAGGCGCCCGGGTAGTAGGCGTGGTGGTGGCCGGCGACGTAGAGGCTCAGGTCGTGCGCGGCGAACACGGCCTCGACCCCGTGGTCGAGGACCTGGTCGCGGCGCTCGTCGGCCGTCGCGTGGAGCGGGAGGTGCCCGAACGCGATCCGGACCGGGCAGGCCTGCGCGCGGGGCGACGCGAGCTGCGCCTCGACCCACGCCAGGTCGGCGAGCCGCCCGGCGCGCGTCGCGTCGAGCGCGAGGAAGAACACGCCGCCCTTCACGAAGGCGTAGTGGAACGGGTAGCGCGACGCGTCGACGAGCTCGACCGCGGGCGGGGTCGGCCAGGCCTCCGCGTAGAGCGCGCGCTCCTGCGCGCGCCACACCGACGCGTCGTGGTTGCCGGGTGCCGGCGCGACCGGGATCCCCGCGGCCTCGAGCGGCGCGGTCACCGCGGCGTGGAACGCCCGCCACATGGCCCGGCAGGTCCGCTCGAGCCGGGCGCGCTGCGCGACGACGTTCCAGCCCGGGAGCTGCCCCGCGACCATGTCGCCCGTGATCAGGACGAGGTCGGGCCGCGCGGCCTCGAGCGCCGCGACCGCCGCCCGCACGGGCGCGCCGTAGCTCGTGCTCCCGTAGCTGCCGTTCAGGTCGCTGATCACGGCCACGTCGAGGTCCGTCGTGACGCCGGGCCGCTGGCCGCGCGCGACGCTCACGGTCCGGCCGTCGACGAGCACGCGGCTTCGGCAGCGCCCCGCCCCGTCGTGCTCGAGCACGAGCCGCGCGGGCCCGCCCGCCGCGGCGCCGCCGAGGACGCCCACGACCCCGACCTCGCGGGGGAGCTCGACCTCGACGCGGTAGGGCTCCTGCCGGCCCAGGCCGGCGGCGCGCGTGATCGCGCCGTCGGCGGCCCGCGCCTCGCGCTCGAGCGCGACCGCGCCGCCTGCGCGCGGCGTGACCCGCAGGGTCGCCCGGAACGAGGCGCCCTCCGTCGTCGTGCCCTGGACCTCGAACGTGGTGGGCGCCGTCAGCTCCGAGGCCGCCGACGGCGCGGCGAGCGCCAGGACGGCGCCCAGGAGGGGCCCGAGGCGGGAGGCGACGCGAGGGCGAGGCGGGACGTGGGGGCTCGTCATGCCGAGGAGGGTGCAAGCGGTGGGCCGGCTGGTCCGTCGCGACATGGACGAGGGTTGCGCGCGGCCGTCGGCTGCGAGCCGGCCAGGCGAGCCCGTCCTGAGACGCGGCGAGCGCCATCCGAGGGGGATCGGCCCGCGGCGCGCCCGGGGGGAGCGAGCGGCGCGCGCTCGGCGCGCGGCGCACGCTCCCCCCTTCAGCGCGCCGCGGGCCAGCGGCACAGGACGCTCAGCCCCCGCGCGGTCCCGAGGAGCAGGCGCCGGTCGGGGAGCGGGTGCATGGAGACCACGCGGTCGCCCGCGGGCTCGAGGTCGCGCCGCTCGAGCAGCCCGAGCGCGCCGTCCGCCCCCACGGCCCAGGCGGCGAGGGTCCCGTCGTCGCCGGCGCTCAGCAGCACCTCGCCCTCGGGCGACGTCGCGAACCACTGGACGGCCCCCTCGTGCCCCACGGACACGCGCACGTGGCGCCTCGCCCCGGCCGTCTCGTAGACCCAGAACTGCCCCGACTCGGTGCCGACGACGACGCGCCCCGCGGGGAGCGCGGCGACCCCGCCGGGGCGCGTGGGCGAGACCTTCTGGCGGAGCTCCACCCCGGGGCCCCAGGCCGCGAGGACGAGCTTGCCCTCGTCCTCGCCCAGCGCGAGCAGCGCGCCGTCCGCCACGAGGACCCGGTGGACCGCCCCCGAGAAGGCGCGCCGCCGCTCGAGCACCTCGCCCGCGGCGTCGAGCCACAGGAGCTCGCCCGCCCGGGTGCCCGCGAGGTAGCGGGCGTCGTCCGCCCGCGTGACCCACGTGAGCCCGAGCCCGTCGAGGTCGCGGGCCGCGCCGCCCGCGGCGCCGAGCAGCGTCGCGCGCTCGCCGGCCGCCGCGAGCGCGCCCCCCGCGTCGAGCGTCG
>JANJTH010000729.1 GCA_024711205.1 Planctomycetota bacterium
ACCGACCCCGAGGCGGCGACGGGCCCGCGCCCGGCCGACTGCGATGGGCCGCTGCGCGCGCCGGCGCGCTCGTGGCGGGCCGACCAGGGGCTGGAGCGCTCGAGCGCGCGGGTCATGGGCGCGGCGCGTGCGCGCGAGCACGGGGCCGCTGGCCTGCCGGACGCCGCCCGGGCCGAGCTCGCGGCGCTCGCCAGCCTGTTCCCCGACGGGCGCATCCGCGGTCCCTCGGGCGCCGCCCCGGACCCGCTCCTCGCGCGCGCGCTCCGCGACGCCGCGTGGGCCCACCTGCACCTGGGCGAGGAGGACGCGGCGCGGCGCCTCGCGCGCGACGCGCGCCACGGGCTGCCCCTCGACCTCGACCTGGCGGTCCTGTGGGCGCGGCTCGCGCACGACCTCGAGCCGGTTCGCCGGGCGCTCGCGCTCGAGGCCGACCTCGACGGCCCGCTCGCGCAGGGGCTCGCGCTCGCGGCCTGGGCCCGGTTCCGCCACGCCGACGGGCCCGCGCGCGCGCGCGCGCCGGACCGCGTGTCCCGGCGCGTCGACGCCCCGGCCACGCGCGCGCGGCGGCTCCTCCTGGCTCGCCTCGCGGGTGACCCCGGCGTGTGGCCGGCGCGCGCGGCGCTCGCGGACCTCGCGCGCCTCGAGGCCGAGACCGCGGCCGAGCCCGCCGGGGGGCCAGGGCCGGGCGGCCCCGTCGAGGCCGCGGGCGGCGAGGCCGGGGACGACGAGGCCGCCGGCCTCCCCTGGGGGGACCTGCTCGCGCGCGTGCCCGAGCCCTCGACCTCGGCCGCGCAGCGGACCGCGGCCAAGGAGGCCTTCGGCGGGGCGGCGATCGCGACGCACGAGGACCACGAGCGCGCCCGCGCGGCGCGCGACCAGGACCCCACCTGGGCCCACGCGCAGTGGCAGACCGCGCTCCGCCGGGGCCGGGTCGAGGGGACGCTCGAGGCCGGGCTCGAGTGGGTGCGCTTCGCGCGCCTCCGGCCCACCTACGCCTGGCGCGCGGCGCAGCGCCTCCGCGCGAACTGGCGCGTCGTCGGGACCTCGGACCCGCGCCAGGACGCGGCCGAGGTCCTCGCGGCGGGGCCGACCGAGCCGCTCCGCCACGTCCCGGCCGTGCTCGAGGCGACCTTCGGGGCGACCTACCCCGACGCGGAGCGGCCGCGCTGGACGCGCGGCGAGCCCCGGGCGCTCCGGCGCCGGCTCGACCGCCTCGTCCTGCGCGACCCGCGCCTCGCGGGGTTCGCGCTCGTGCGCGCGCACCTCTCCGAGCGCCTGGGCCTGCCGGGGGCCGCGGACGCCGACCTCGACCTCGCGGCCACGGCCGGCGACGGCGACCGGGACGACAACGGGAAGGACCTCACGTACTGGGTCGCCGTCGCGCGCCTCGCGGTCACCGCGGGGACGCGCCCCGAGGTCGCGCTGGCCGCCGCGGAGGCGCTCGGGCCGGGGACCCCCGTCGACTCCCACGACCGCGGCGACATGCAGGGGTTCCTGACCCAGGACCCCGTCCTCGCGCCGCTGCGCGGGCAGCCCGCGTTCGAGCGCCTGCGCGCCCGCTTCGGGCAGTAGCCCGCGGGCGCGTGGCCACCGCCTCGCTGGCCGGCCGCCGGCGGCGCCGCTACCCTCTCGGCGTGCTCGAGACCCCGGCGCCCCCGCGCAGCTCCGCCCGTTCACCTCGCGTCCCGGCGGAGGCCCCGAGGATCGAAGGCGTCGTGGTGGACCCCTCCGTCACGACCGCGTGGCGGGTCGAGCGGGCGGCGCTCGAGCGGTCCGAGCCCCGCGCGCCGGTCCGAGGGGTCCTCTTCCGCAGCAAGTATGTGCTCGAAGGCGAGCTCGGGCGCGGCGGCATGGGGCGCGTGCTCCGGGCCTACGACCGCGACCTGAAGCGCCACGTCGCGCTCAAGGTCCTCGACGCGCGGCTCGACGACCCCGAGGTCCTCGCGCGCTTCGTCGAGGAGGCGCAGATCAGCGGCCAGCTCGAGCACCCCGGCCTCCTCCCCGTGCACGACGTCGGTGTGACCGACCAGGGCGACGTGTTCTTCACGATGAAGCTCGTGCGGGGGCACGTGACGCTCCGCGCGTTGATCCAGGGGCTCCGCGCGGGCGACCCGGCGCTGCACGCGCGCCTCCCGCTCGAGCGCCGGGTCGAGCTGCTGCGCCGGCTGTGCGCCGCGCTCGAGCACGCGCACGCGCGCGGGGTGATCCACCGGGACGTGAAGCCCGAGAACGTCGTCCTCGACGAGGCGGGCGAGGTCTACCTGCTCGACTGGGGGATCGCGCGCCTGCGGGGTGAGCTCGCGGAGCGCGCGCGCGGCGGCGCGGCGACGCTCGAGGCGGCGGCCGGGTCGCGCGGACCCGGCACGAGCTACCTCGTCGGGACGCCGCTCTACATGGCCCCCGAGCAGGCCCTCGGCGAGGCGGCAGACGCGCGCACCGACGTCTACGCCCTCGCGACGGTCGCCTACGAGCTGCTCACGCTCCACCATCCGCTCGAGGGGAGCCCCGGCATGCCCGCGGGGGCGCTCGGCCCGGCCCCTCCGGCGGGCGCGGCGGCCGCCGCGGCCGACCTGCGCGCCTGCCCGACCGAGGCGGCCCCGCGCGACGAGGCGCCCCTGGCCCTCGGCCCGATCCTCGAGGCCGTGCGGCGGCACGTCCCTCGCGACGCCGAGGCCTTCTACGACCCCCGAAACGGGCGGGTCCCCCGCGTCCTGAGCCGGGCGCTCCGCCGGGGCCTCGCCAAGGACCCGGCGGCGCGCCTCCAGAGCGCCGCGGAGCTCGACCTCGCGCTGGCGCGCTGGCAGACGGGCTGCGGCCCGGTCGTGTGCCCCGGGACGGCCCTCCAGCGCGGCATGGCGGGCTACACGCGCTGGATCGACCGCCGTCCGCTGCTCGTCCCCCTGGTCACCTACGCCGGGCTCGGGCTGCTCGCGCTCAGCTACGTGGCGCTGCTCGCCCGTCACCTCGGCGGCTGACCCGGCGCCGGCTGGCGCGGCCCCGACGGGCCCGCCATGCTGCCCCCGACCCCGGCGCCGCCTGGGGCGACTGGGGGAGCCATGAAGGTCGAGTTCCACGGCGCGGTCCGCTCGGTCACGGGGTCCATGCACGTGCTCGAGGCCGCGGGGAGCCGCGTGCTGCTCGAGTGCGGGCTCTACCAGGGCAAGCGCAAGGAGGCGGAGCGGCGCAACCGGAACCTGCCGGTCGACCCGACGAAGCTCGCGGGCTGCGTGCTCAGCCACGCGCACATCGACCACTCGGGGAACCTCCCCAACCTCGTGCGGAACGGCTACGCGGGGCGGATCCACGCCACCTCGGGCACGGCGGACCTCGCGAAGGCGCTCCTGCGCGACTCGGCCTACCTCCACGAGCGCGACATCGAGTACCTGAACGAGAAGCGGGCCAAGCAGGGCGAGCCGCCGCTCGAGCCGATGTACACGCAGGCGGACGTCGAGGAGACGACGCGGCGCTTCGAGGTCGTCGGCTACCAGGAGCGCTTCGAGGCGGCGCCCGGGGTCCGCGCCCGGTTCTTCGACGCGGGGCACATCCTCGGGAGCGCCGTGACGGTCTACGAGCTCGAGGAGGCCGGGCGCACGGTCCGCGTCGGGTTCACGGGTGACCTGGGCCGCCCCGCGCAGCCGATCCTGCGCGACCCCGCGCACATCCCGGCCGTCGACTACCTGATCACGGAGAGCACCTACGGCAACCGCCTGCACGAGGGCGTCGCGAACATGAAGGAGCGGCTGCGCGAGATCATCGGCCAGACCGCCGCGCGCGGCGGACGCGTCGTGATCCCCGCGTTCTCGGTCGGGCGCACGCAGAACATCGTCTACTTCCTGAGCGAGCTGTTCCACGAGGGCGACCTGCCGCGCGTCCCCGTGTTCGTGGACAGCCCGCTCGCGATCGACGCGACGAAGATCTACCGCGACCACCCCGAGTGCTACGACCAGGAGACGAAGGAGGCGATCGCCCGGGGCGAGAGCGTGTTCGGGTTCGACCTCCTCCGCTACACCCGCTCGAAGGACGAGTCCATGGCGCTCAACTCCTTCAAGGAGGCCTGCGTGATCGTCTCGGCCTCGGGCATGTGCGAGGGCGGGCGCGTGCTCCACCACCTCAAGCACTCGGTGGGCGACGCCGACAACACGATCCTGTTCGTCGGGTTCCAGGCCGCGGACACGCTCGGCCGCCGCATGCTCGAGGGCGCGCGGACCGTGCGGATCTACGGCAAGGACCACCCCCTGCGCGCGCGCGTCGAGAAGATGAACGGCTTCTCGGCCCACGCCGACCGCGACGAGCTCTCGGCCTGGATCAAGAACGTCCCGGGGCTGAAGGCCGTGTTCGTGGTCCACGGCGAGGAGGACGCCTCCATGGCGCTCGCGGCCCACCTCGCGCGCATGAAGATCAAGGCCCACGTGCCCATGCCCGGCGAGGCCGTCGAGCTGTAGCCCGCGCCGGCGTGCGCCCCGCGCACGCCCGCTTCGCCCCCCTGCTACCGTCGCGCGCATGAGCACCCGCACCGCACCCGCGCCCGTCGCCGCGCCCCCGACCGCCGCCCCCGCGCAGGGGCCTCCGCCCTGGAGCCGGACGGCGCCGGACGGCCCGTGGGACGCGCTCGTGATCGGCTCGGGCATGGGCGGCATGACGGCCGCGGCCATGCTCGCGGCGGCGGGCAAGCGCGTGCTCGTGCTCGAGCAGCACTACGTCCCGGGCGGGTTCACGCACGCCTTCAAGCGCAAGGGCTGGAGCTGGGACGTGGGCGTCCACGCCGTGGGCGAGGTCACGCGCCACAGCCTGACGGGGCGGCTCCTCGACCGGCTCACGCAGGGCCGCCTGCGCTGGGCCTCGCTCGGCCCGGTCTACGACGCGTTCGAGTTCCCGGGCGGGTTCGAGATCGACTTCCCCGACACGCCCGCGCAGTTCCGCGAGAACCTCGTGGCCGCGTTCCCGCGCGAGGCGGCCGGGATCGACCGCTACCTGGCCGAGATCAAGGCCGTCTCGGGGGCCATGCGCGGCTACTACCTGGCCCGCACGGCCCCGCGCGGGCTGCGCCGCGTGTCGGACCTGCTGCTCGCCCGGCGCGCGAAGGCCGCGTTCGAGCGGCGCGCCGCCGACGTGATCGCCGGCTTCACCGCGGACCCGCGGCTCCAGACCGTGCTCACGGCGCAGTGGGGCTACTACGGGGCGACCCCCGGCCAGGCCTCGTTCGCGATCCAGGCGCTCGTCGCCCGGCACTTCCTGCACGGGGGCTACTACCCCGTGGGCGGCTCGGCGGAGATCGCGCGCGAGCTCCTGGGCGCCGTCGCGCGCGCGGGCGGCTGGACGCGGATCGTGGCCGACGTGGACGAGCTCCTGCTCGAGGGCGGGCGCTGCCGCGGCGTGCGCCTCCGCTCGGGCGAGGAGGTCCGCGCCCCGATCGTCGTGAGCGCCGCGGGCGTCCTCGCGACCGCGACGCGCCTCCTGCCCGCCGAGTACCGCACGTCGCGGTGGGTCACCGAGGTCGCGGCGCTCCGGCCCGCCCCCGCGCACGTGTGCCTCTACCTCGGGCTCGAGGGCGACCCGCGCCCGGCGGGCGCGAGCGCGGCGAACCGCTGGTTCTACGAGACCTGGAGCGCCGAGGACGAGGCCTGGCACGTGGGCGGGGGCGGCGACGCGCTGCCCGAGGCCCCCGTGCTCTACACGAGCTTCCCCTCGCTCAAGGACCCGACCCACGACCCGGGCCCGCGGAACCTGCACACGGCCGAGGTGGTCACGTTCGTGCCCTGGAGCGCGTTCGAGCCCTGGCGCGACACGCGCTGGCGCCGCCGCGGCGACGACTACGACGCCTTCAAGGCCCGCCTGCAGGCGGGGCTCCTCGCGCAGCTCGGCCGCCACATGCCCGGGCTGCTCCCGCTCGTGAAGTGGGCCGAGCTGTCGACGCCGCTCTCGACCGACCACTTCTGCCGGCCCGTGCAGGGCTCGATCTACGGGCTCGCGCCCACGCCCGAGCGGTTCCGCACCCCGTGGCTCCGCCCGCGCGCGGAGATCCCCGGGCTCTACTTCGCCGGCAGCGAGGTCGCGACGTGCGGCGTGATCGGGGCCATGATGGGCGGCGTGCTCGCGGCGCTCGCGGCGGCCCCGGCGCGCTCGCTGCACCTGCTCGCGTCGTCGTAGGGGCGCGGGGCCTCGGCGGCGCGGGCGCCGCGCGGCGGGTCCCGCCAGCGCCGCCGTTCGAGGGGGCTGAGGCCCCGGAGTCCGCAGCGCTTCCCGTTCCCGTTTCCGCGGTCGTGGAGGGACGTCGCCCTCCGCCTGCGGCCAGAAGGCGCGCGGGGAGAGGCGCTCGGCGCCTGAACGGTCGCCAGCCAGCTACCGCCCCGCGCCGCCCAGGTCGGGGCCGAGGAGCGCCGCGAGGCAGGCCCAGGCGTCGGCCGTGTCTTCCTCGAGGACCCACGCGCACTCGACGAAGAACCCCGCGCAGGCGGCGCTCTCGACGCGCCCGTCCCTGTGCTCGACCAGCGCGTAGCGGCCGTCGTCGCCGAGGACGTGAGCGCGAAGCGCCCCGCGGCCCGGATCGACCGCCCAGTACTCGCGGACCCCGTGCAACTCGTAGTCGTCGCGCTTCTCGACGAGGTCGCGGTGCCGCCCGGCGCGCGTGTCCGAGACCACCTCGATCACGAGGTCCGCGGGGCCGTCGAGGTAGAGATCCCCGAGGAGCCTCGCCCGGTCGGCCGTCACGAAGAACGCGTCGGGCTCGCGGATCAGGCCCTCGGCGAGGCGCATCGAGTAGGGCTGGCCATGCACGCGCCCGAGGGCGCGACGCTCGACGAAGAGCCGGAGCAGGGTGCACAGGAGCCCGGTCACCGCGTCGTGGCGTCGCTTCACCGGCGACATGATCAACGCCTCCCCGTCCGCCAGCTCGCAGACCCGGCCCTCGATCCCCTCGGTGAGCGCGAAGAACTCGGCCTCGCTCGCGCAGGGGAGCCGGACCTCGCTCGGCTCGCGGTCGAGCGCGGCGCCGTCGACGGTCAGCTTCAGCACCATGCCGCGGCCCTCCACCCTGCAAGATAGCAGGCGCCCTCGGGGCCCGCCCCGCGCGGCCCGGCCCCGCGCGGCCCGGCGCCGCGCTGCCCGCGCGGGTACGCTGTCTCCGTGCACCCCGCGCGGATCGGCCGCTACGAGCTCGAGGCGCCGCTCGGCGCGGGCGGCTGCGGGGCCGTCTACCGCGCGCGCGACCCCGTGCTCGGGCGCCCGGTCGCGGTCAAGCTGCTGACGGCCGCGGGCGCCCCCGAGGCCCACGCGCGCTTCGCGCGCGAGGCGCAGGCGCTGGCCCGGCTCGACCACCCGGGGATCGCGCGCGTGCTCGACGCGGGCGCCGACGGCGGCCGGCCGTACCTCGTCGTCGAGCTCGTCGAGGGCGAGCCGCTCGACGCGCGGCTGCGCCGCGCGGGCGCGCTGCCGCCCGAGGAGGCCGCGCGGATCGTCGCCGACGTCGCGCGCGCCGTCGCGGCCGCGCACGCGGCCGGCGTGCTGCACCGCGACCTGAAGCCGAGCAACGTCGTGCTCGACGCCGACGGCGCGCCGCGCCTGATCGACTTCGGGCTCGCGCGCCTGCTCGACCCGCAGGCGCCCACGCTCAGCGTGACGGGCGAGCTGCTCGGCACGCCCGAGTTCATGGCCCCCGAGCAGGCCGAGGCGAGCCCGCGCGGCGTCGGCGTGTGGACCGACGTGTGGGGCCTCGGCGCGACGCTGTTCGCGCTGCTCGCGGACGCGCCGCCCTTCCGCGGCGCCTCGACGATCTCGACGCTCCGCGCCGTGCTCGAGGATCCGCCGGCGCCGCTGCCGCCCGGCGCGCCGCCCGGGCTCGCGGACGTCGTCCGGCGTTGCCTCGAGAAGGCCCCCGCGCGCCGCCCCCCGAGCGCCGAGGCCGTGGCCGAAGCGCTCGAGGGCTGGCTCGCGGGCCCGACGCGCGCGGGTGCGCGGCCAGAGCGCGCGGCCTCGCGCCGCACGGCGGTCGCCATCGCTGCCCTCGTCGTGGCGGCGGCGGGCGTGGGCGGCGTCGCCGCGGCCCTCACGCGCGGTCCGGGCGCTGCCACCTCGGCGGCCGCGCCCTCCCCCGACGGGCCGACGGACGACCTCGCGCGGCCGACCGGCGGGGCGGG